>JAAWCL010000080.1 GCA_022793235.1 Bacilli bacterium
CATAATAGATATCTTATAAATTTATTTTAGTACAAATATATAGGTAATGTAAATAAGTTATTTGAATATAATTTATTAATTTATATCTTAATTATTTTTTTATGTAAATTTTTGTAAAGAAAAAGAACTTTAAAAGTTCTCATCTAGTGAATATGCTAATTTATATGCTGCATCTTTAGCTTTTGCTTTCATATCATTCATCATATTTGGATTTTTCTTTTTATACATCATAAAAGCTCCAGTTCCAATACCTGCTAATACAGCAACTGTTAGCATAGATTTTCCTTTCATTCTATCCTTCACCTCATTTGTAGTATGAAGAACTTTTTTTATTTTATACCTTCTATTAAATATTTTTTAATACTTGTTCGTCTAAGATCCATTTTCATGCTATTTACAGCCATTTTTAAAGCATTTTTTTCACCAACTAAATACAAATTTTTCTTACATCTTGTTACTGCTGTATAAATTAATTTTCTATAAAGCATTTTATTAAACGATTTCACAAAAGGAAGAATAACTACATCAAATTCACTTCCTTGTGCTTTATGAATCGATATAGCATATGCCTTTTTAAAATTTAAAAAATTAGAAGGTGTATATTTTACTAGATTTTCCTCAAAATCAATATAGACCTCTTTTTTTGGTCTTACTTTAATTTTTTTGATGATACCAATATCACCATTGTATACATTCTCTTCAGGCATATTTGCAAGTTGTATTACCTTATCCCCTTCTCTATATGTTTCTTCTCCTATTTGTATTTCTTTTTTTAAGGCTTTAGGGGGATTGAATAGTTCCTGTAGGGTTCTATTTATTGCATCTATCCCATTTTCTGTTTTATACATAGGTGCTAAAATTTGGAAATTTTTATGGGAATAATCTAGATATGCACTTGCAATCTTATTCATATTATAAAGCACTTCACTTTTATCACATTCTATAAAAGTTAAATCCGCTTCTTTATTAAATAAAGTAAAATCGATATTACCATCTTTTATGTCATAAGCTAGATGTGTAATATTTGAACCACTTTCTTGTCTGTAAAGTGTACTTAATCTGCAGATATTTACTTTTTCACTTGTTATTAAGTCATATAGAACTTGTCCTGGACCCACACTTGGTAATTGATCTACATCTCCTACTAAGATGATTTTTGTATTTACTTTTAGTCCCTTTAGAAGATTACTAAATAGATAGGTATCAATCATACTCGCTTCATCAATCACTACAAATTCTACATTACTTTTACTATACTCATTTACTTGAAACTTATTCGTGTCTTTATTCCACTTCAAAAAACGATGAATGGTGGAACTAGGCATATTTGTCGCTTCACTCATTCTTTTGCTGGCTCTTCCTGTTGGTGCTAAAAGTGCTATTTTTTCTTTTAATAAATCATAGGATATATTTTTTGCTTGTCTGTATAGTTCTACGATTGCTTTCATTATAGTTGTTTTTCCTGTTCCAGGTCCTCCTGTTACAATTAAAAAGTGTTTTAAATAACTGTTTAAAATGGCATTTTTTTGCTCTTCATTGTATTCCATTTCAAAAAAAGATTCTAATTTTTTTATTTGCTCTTCTATATTATTTAGCTTATTATCTTTTTCATGATTTAGAATATTTACACGATTCACAATTAAAATTTCTGCATCATACATAGTTCTTGTATAATATTTATTCCCTTGTTTTACTATTTTTAAATCAAGAATTAAATTATTCATTATTTCTAAAATTTTTTCTTCACTTATTTGTGTATTTAGTACTCTAGGAAGCATAGAGATTAATTCTTCTATGTAATAATAACTATGCCCTAAGCTATTACTTACTTCTTCCATTACATAAAGAATCGCTGCACCTATACGATTTATATCTTCTTTTTCTATCCCATTATTTATGGCTATATAGTCTATTCTTTTGAAACTAAATTTTTCTAAATCTTCTACTAATTTATAAATATTTTCTTCTATTACTTGCAAGGCACTCTCTCTATATTTACTTTGTATTTTCATTGCTTCTTTTGTAGTAAATCCTAAGTCTGTTAGTTTAATAATTATCTCATAAGTATTTTCATGTTCTAATACCCCATCATGGAGAATTTGAATATCTTTTTCGGTAACACCAGGAATGAGTATTAGATTATTTGGATTTTCTAAAATTGTACTTATTGTTTCCTTTCCTAATACTTTTACAATTTTCTTGGCTTTATTTTCTCCTATTCCTTTAAAGATATCACTGCATAAAAAACTTACAATTGAGTCTTTATCTTCTGGCTTTATTCTTTCATAACTTTCTACTTCAAATTGTTTTCCATATTTAGGATGTTCTATCATGCTACCATAAAATATATATGTATCTGTATCGTTTAGA
The DNA here is from genome assembly GCA_022793235.1 of Bacilli bacterium. Taxonomy (GTDB): domain Bacteria; phylum Bacillota_I; class Bacilli_A; order RF39; family UBA660; genus UBA2730. Next base: position 2,371 of record JAAWCL010000080.1, read on the forward strand.
TCATGAAAGTAACCAGTAAAAGAAATTGTTTTTTTTATAAAATCTTCTAGAGTGTTCTCTGCTTCTTCTACTTTAAATAGTCCAATTGTATAACCACTTTCTGCTTGAAAAATGTTTCTTTTAAACTTACCTTTTACATAACTACTCATCAACATACTCCCCTAAAATATATGGATAATTTATCTCTTGTAATTGAATTTTTATTATACTATTCTTTTTATATTTTCCCTTTATTTTTATATGTAGATAATTGCTTGTGTGCCCATAAGAATAATTCTCTTTATTTTTTTCAATTAGAACCTCTATTTTTTGTCCTAAAAATTTATTAAAATATTCAATTTCTAATTCCTTGCTCACTTCTAATAATTTCCTTGCTCTTTTCTTTTTGGTCTCTATATCTACTTGTTTCATAGTCGCTGCTTTTGTTCCTTCTCTTATAGAGTATGGAAATACATGAATTTTTGAAAATAACAGCTCTTTTGCTGTTTTTAGAGTATCTAAAAAGTCTTCATCCTTTTCTTCTGGATGTCCCACAATAATGTCTGTAGTAATTGAAATATTTGGACGGATTTCTCTTATTTTTTTTATTTTTTCTTTAAAATATTTCAAATCATATTTTCGATTCATGAGACTTAGTACTCTATCACTTCCCGCTTGCAAAGGAATATGTAGGTGGTCTACTATCACTTTGCTTTTTTGTAAGACTGCAAGTACTTCATTGTTTAATTCTGTAATTTCAATAGAGGATATTCTTAAGTGTTTTAGACCTTTTATTTTTACTAATTCATTTAATAAATCTGCAAAATTTTCATTTCTATCTACTCCATAGTTTCCTGTATGTATTCCTGTTAAGACTACTTCTTTATAGTCATTTGCTACAAGAGCTTTTACTTCCTTTATTACCGTACTTAGTTCTTTACTTCTACATTTTCCACGAACATAAGGAATAATACAATAACTACAAAAGTTTTCACAACCATCTTGTATTTTTACAAAAGCCCTTGTTCTTCCTGGAAAGGTATCTATATACATATCTTCAAATTCTGTTTTTAAGCTTGTATCTTGTTTTTTTATTGTCTCTTTCTTTTTATAGTATTCTTCTATATATTCTATAATCCTTGATTTATTCTTATTTCCTAAATAAATAGATACACCCTCTTCTTGAAATTTTTGATTTCCTTCAATGAAACACCCCATTGCTACTACACAGGCTTCTTTATTTTTTTTAATTGCACTTCTAATCATCTTACGTGATTTTATGTCTGCTTGATTTGTAACTGTACAGGTATTAATAATGTAGATATCACAAATCTCATCAAAATCTTTTATTATATAACCCTTTTCTTTTAGTTTGTTTATTACAAACTCACTTTCATATGTATTTACTTTGCATCCTAAAGTACAAATCCCTACAGTTTTCAAGTTCATCACCTCTTTTCATTGTTGTTATACTTCCATTTCATAGCTTATTATATTACTCTAAAAAGATATATTAATCAAGAAATCTAATAAAAAAACTAGATTAATCTAGCTTTTTTTGTAATTCTTTTAAAGTTGCAAGAAATTCATTTGTTTTTCTAATCTCTTCATCTAATTTTTCATAATTTGCTGTATTTTCAAGCTCAAGCTCTGTACTTTTTTTCATTCCATAGACTGGAGAAATTACTCTACTACTTTTAAATATTTTCTCTTTTGTATTTTTAATAATTCTAGCACTAGGAGATTTCTTCGCTCTTATATTTTCTTCTATCTTTTCAGGATTTTCTTGTATTTGCTGTGTATTTGATAACATTTCTTGCTTTCTTTTTTCTAAATCGCTAATACTAATTGGTTCATTTCCTTCATCCTTATATTGAACCTGCTCATTTATTTCATACATTGTACCTGCTTTTTCCATTAATTCATCTAAACTAATAATAGCTGTGTCTTCTTGTAATTGTTCAAACTCGGTTAAAGTAATAGCTTGTTTTTCTTCTTGTTCTAATTTTTTAGTTACTTCTTCTAATTCTTTTTTTGCTTCCTCTATGTCTGGAACTGTACTAGTATATATAATTTCTTCTTTTGTGTTTTTTCCATCTTCTGCTAATAAATTATCTATATTAATAACAGGAAGCTCTACTGTATTTTGTTCATCTATTAATTCTACTTTTTCTAAATTTTCTTTAGGATAAATCTTTTTTAGTACTTCTTCCAACTTTTGTTTTTTCTCTATATTGGTCATTTTTACAGAAGTTTCTTCTTTTAGAATAGGTACAGTTTCTTCATTTTCTAATACTTCAATTGTACCTTCTACTTTCATATTTACTGGTTGATAAACAAAATCTGTGTTACAAGTGTTGCTTTCAAGATTTATTTTTTCCTCTATTAATGAAGGTGTAACTTCTATACTTATAGATTCCTCTTCTATTTCTAATGCTTCTACTTCAACTTCTTTAACTATAGTTTGTAGATTCTCCTCTTTTTTTTCTATTTCTATTGTAGACGGAGATACTCTATTCGTTTTTTCTGGTTCTATTGGAGATACTTGTATTTCTTTATCTACTTCTACATTTAAGTTGACTTTATCCATGATTTTATTTAATTCCATTGTGTTTTGTCTTTGTAGGCGAGTTATTTTCGTTTTTCTAAGATAATAATATATTATATAAATCACACTAATGATAGATGCGATAATATAGACCATAATTGCTTCCTTGCTTTGTAAGAAATTAATTAGATTATTCATACAATTCCACCTCTAGTATAAGTTTATCATAAATTTCATTCTATGAAAATACCCAAAAAAAACTATTTACAAATTTGAAAACTGAATTGGTGTTTAATAATATAAAATTCGTGTAAAGTATAACTTTTTGTAAATTATTTTACTTTTTCTAGAGTAAATTGTTTATTATGAATTATTTTTTATTTCTTTGTCAATACCTATTCTTTTTCTTCATATAATTATAACGTATTTATAGGAGAATTTAAATGAAGGAAAAATTTATTAAATCAAGTATTATTTTAATTATTGGTGGTTTTATTACGAAAGTACTTGGTATGAGTAGTAAAATTATTATGACAAGAAGTATAGATTCTGAGTCTATGGCTCTTTATATGCTTATACTTCCTACCTTTTCATTACTTATTAACTTAGCCAGTTTTGGACTTCCTACTGCTTTATCTAAACTTATTGCAGAAGATGATAAGAATAACAAAAAGCTTCTTTTTTCTGTTTTACCTTTTTCTATGTTTATTAATATTTTTCTTATTTTTTTGATTATTTTATTTGCACCTATTCTTTCTAATTATCTTTTAAAAGAGTCTAGACTGTATTATGCAATTATTTCTATAGCACTTGTTATTCCTTTTACTTCTATTTCTGCTCTTTTAAGAAGTTATTTTTTTGGAAAGGAAAAGATGCTTCCTCATGTTATTTCTAATATTGTTGAAGATCTTGTAAGAATTCTTTTAATGGTTGTTGGACTTCCTTTTTTTATGGAAAATCAAGAATTTACTGTTTGCTACTTGATTCTTTGTAATATCATTTCTGAACTTATTTCTATTGTCGTTTTGTTCTTCTTTCTACCTAAAGGTTTTAGGTTACGAAAAAGAGACATTGTTCCAAGTAAGATTTACCTAAAAGATTCTCTCGATATTGGACTTCCTACTACTATTAATCGAGTGATTGGCTCTTTTACTTATTTTTTGGAACCTATTATTCTTACTCATGCTTTATTATACGTTGGTTATTCTAAAAATTATATTCTTACAGAATATGGGATTATTAGTGGATATGTTATGCCTATTCTTTTACTTCCTTCTTTTTTTAGCAATGCTATATCTCAGGCACTTCTTCCTATTGTAAGTAAAAATTTTAAAAATAAAAATTATAAATATACAAAAAAGGTCATTAAACAGGCTATATTCCTTTCTATTAGTATAGGTTTTATTTTTACTTGTTTTTTTCTATTGCGTCCTCAACTTATGTTAAAACTTATTTATAATACATCAGAGGGGGCGAATTATTTAAAATTTTTAGCTCCTATCTGTTTATTACAATATATAGCTTCTCCCTTAATTCTTAGTTTAGATGCTATGGGAAAAAGTAAAGATAATTTAAAAATCACTTTGATTACCTCTATTCTTAGGACTTTTCTTCTCCCCTTCTTTGCCTTATTTAAAATTGGCATTTGGGCTTTGCTTTTTTCTCTTAGTATTAATATATTGGTAGATGTCCTTTTAAGCTTTAGAAGAGTAAAAAAAGCATTTTGCTCATAAAAAAGATAGTACATTTTTGAATAAGTTTTTCTAAAATTTTAAATGTCTTTACAGGCTTTTCATTTTTTATGTGATTGATTATTTCTTTAAGACTGTTTGTTTGATCATTTGTTCATAAATATCTGAATTCTTGCTAAGGCTTTCCTCAACATTTATTTCATAATCTTTTACTATACAATGTGCATTTTGTTTATCAAAAAACTCTCTTATTTTTATAGCACCTAATGATTCCATTGTTTTCCATGAAGCAGGATTATCTTTATCTGCATCCATTAAAACTGTCTTTATTCCATACTCTTGGCAAACTTTTAGTCCTAAATATAAGTTTATTTTATTATAACCCTTTCCTCTTTCTGTAGGACGAATACTATAACCAATATGACCTCCAAATTTTTTTTAAGAGAAAGTTGACACAGATGAAAAAAAGATATTGTACGAGATACAATATTTTGGTAATATAATCATATAGGAAGGAAGTGAATTTATGGAAAATTATGGAGTAACAAAAAGAGAAATTGCCACAAGTATTATCTTATCTATTGTAACATGTGGTCTTTACAGTATTTACTGGTTTATTACTTTAACAGATGATGTGGGTAAATTAAGTAAAGATGATCATCTAAGAGGTGGGATGTGTTTCTTGTTAACATTAGTTACATGTGGTCTTTATGGATTTTATTGGGCTTATTTAATGGGAAAAGCTATGTATAAAATCAAAACTGAAAAAAATATTGCGGGTACTAGTGATAATTCAGTTATTTATATCATTTTACAATTATTTGGACTTCAAATTGTCACTCTTGCACTTGTACAAAATGATGTAAATACATTATTAGAGGGATAAATATGAAAATACCAACTATCCCTTGTTTTTTTTATAAAATAACTGGATTTTATTGTCCAGGTTGTGGAATTACAAGAATGATACTTAGTATAGCAAAAGGGGATTATTATCAGGCTTTTCGATATAATCCTTTTCTTTTTCTAAGTCTTCCACTCTTCCTATTTTTATTTGTAAATCATTTTCTTCACTATAGATTTTTAACAAGAAAAAAACAAAATAACATATATATAGCTTTCATTATCTTTTTAGTATTGTATGGTATTCTTAGAAATATTCCTTTCTTTTCTTACTTGAAACCAACAAAAGTGAGTTAATTTCACTTAAAATTCACTTATATATATTATAATGAATAAGAGGAGGTCATTATGAATATTTTGATTGTTGATGATGAAGAAAAAATACGAGAAGTAATTGGGGAATACTGTAAAAATGAGGGGTATCAAACTACTACTGCTACAAATGGACAAGAGGCGTTAGAACAATTACAAAATTCTGATTGTGATTTGCTTATTTTAGATATTATGATGCCTAAAATGGATGGATTTGAATTATTAAAAAATATTCCTGAATCTAAACGAGTACCTATTATTATCTTGTCTGCTAGAGATGATGAGATAGATAAATTAGAGGGCTTTCGACTTGGAATTGATGATTATGTTACCAAACCCTTTTCTCCAAAAGAGCTTATGGCTAGGGTACGGGCTGTCGCGAATCGAAGTAATATTGAGAAAAAGGAAATATATGTACTTGATACTCTTGAAGTTAATTTTAAGGCTCATACTATTAAGATTGATAATAAGAGGATTGATGTAACTCCTAAAGAATTTGAGATACTTTCCTATCTTATTAATAATAAAAATATAGCTATTTCAAGAGAACAACTTTTAACTAAGGTCTGGAAATATGATTTTTTTGGAGAGGATCGAACTATTGATACACATATCAAAATGCTTCGTAATAATCTGGGAAAATACAGAAATCTTATCGAAACTGTAAGAGGAATAGGTTATAAATTTAATGATGAAGAATAATTTAAAGAAGAATTCTCTTACTGTTCAAATATGGACGTATTTGCTCCTTTTTTCGGTTATTATATTGGCTTTTTTATGGTTCTTTCAGGTTATTTTTTTAAAGACTTATTATAAGAGTGTTAAAAAAAGGGAAATCAAACAAGTGGCCAGAACACTTATCAAAAATAAGGAAAATCAAAATTTGCCAGAAATGATTGATAATATTGCTTATGACAAAAGTATTTGTATTGAGATTATTGATCATACTCTTTTATCTTTAGAGGCTACCTCTATTCTTTCTAGTGGATGTTTGATTAATTATCAAAAGGATTTTTCTTATAAAAAAGATTTTATTTTGAGTAATCAAAAAGATAAGACCTATTATTTTCAAAATCCACGTTTTAAAAATGATATTTTAGTTTATGCGGTGAAGTTAGATAAGAATATTTATGCTTTTATTAATACATCACTTGATCCAATTGACTCTACTACCTCTATTTTAAAAAATCAACTCATTTATGTTACTATTTTGGTGCTTATTTTAGAAATTGTCATCACTTATTTTATATCTAGACATATATCTAATCCTATTATTCGTATCAATCAGGCTGCTAAAAAAATGGCAAGTGGTAAATATGATGCTGTCTTTTCTGTTAAGGAAGATATACAGGAAATTAATGAATTAATCGAAACGCTTAATTATACAAATAAAGAACTTAAAAAAACAGATGAGTTGAGGCGTGATTTAATGGCTAATGTTTCTCATGATTTGAAAACACCTCTTACTATGATTAAGGCTTATGCTGAAATGGCGAGAGATTTAAATCACAAAAATATTAAAAAGCGAACACAAAATTTAAATGTCATTATAGAGGAAGTTGATAGACTGACTATTTTGGTTAATGATATTTTAACACTTTCTAAGATGCAAGCTGAAACCGATGCACTTATTTATGAATATTTTGATTTAATAGAACTGATAAAGAACATTTTAAAAAGATATGAGGTTCTTGTTACCCTAGAAGATTACATTTTTAAGTTTAACTATGAGGCAAACAAGATTATAATTTATGCTGATAAGAAAAAGATAGAGCAAGTTATTTATAACTTAATTAATAATGCAATTCATTATTCTGGAGAGGATAAGACTATTGAGATTGAGGTTCATATAAAAAATGAAATTAGAGTTGAAATTATTGATCATGGAGAAGGCATTTTAGAAAAAGATATTCATAAAATATGGGATAAATATTATAAAAATGAAAAAAAGCATAAAAGAAATATTGTAGGGACAGGTCTAGGATTATCTATTGTTAAAAGTATTTTGGAGAGTCATCATTATGTTTATGGAGTGTATTCTATTCTCAATAATGGTTCTACCTTTTATTTTGAAATACCTCTTGAAAAAGAAAAGAAGCATTAGGCTTCTTTTTATTTGATATCTTTATCATATTCGATATCTCGAACATCATATTTTTTCATATTTGAAACATAATTCAGTATTTTTACTGACATCCATCCTATAATCGCTAAAAGGAAGAAATAGATAAATCCAAAGCTAGTAAATGTTGGTTTTGATTCTGTAAATAAGTCAATAATTGCTGCTCCTGTACTCATACTGGTAACAATTGTTAGACTACGAACAGAAGATGAAGTCACATCCTGTTTAATTCCATCAAATAATTTTTGGGCAGATGAGACATAATTTTTAGTCATACTCCACAAATATTTTATATAAGCGAGCGTATTATCTAGTGTTTCATACCTATATCCTGATATAGCTAAAAATTCTGCAAGTTCTTTATCATTTTTAGCAATTTTTTCTCTTGTATCTATATAAGTACCCATTTGATTAATTCTTCCTTCAATTAGGTTGATTGTCTTTGCATAACCTTCTAATTTGGATGTAAATTTAACGATATCTGCACCTCGTATGCGAACATTTTCTTTAACTGTATCAATTTTTTCCCATATAATACGATGCATATTTAAATATCTATGAAGTTGTCCTTTAAATTCACGAATAAAAACTTGCTCTTCTACATATCTTGAAATGTTTTCTATGGATTGTTTTTTATTATTTATAAAATAGTATTTGTCTCCTCTAATTACATCATATTTATTATTGTCAAACTCAAAATATTTTTGTTTTTCTGTTCTAGATAATAAGTTACTCATTTCTTCATGTGTAGCATCCTCACAAACTACAAAGTATGGATAAATAGTTTCAATATTTGCAAGCTCTTTAGGTACTGGTGCTCCTAGACTAAACAAATAGTTTATAGCAGGAGTTAGACGATTTTCATAATAATCAGTTAAATGATCTAAATCTGCAAACAAGGTATCCTCACTTACATTCTGTGAATTTAACACAATTAATCCATCTTCAAATAGTTTCACTGTAATTCCAAAAGATGTTGTAAATGTAACAAATTCCTCCCCATCTACTCCATAATCAATTTTTCCAATTTCTAGTTTTTTTCGATATTCATTTAGTTTTTCTTTATCTAAGCTAATTTGTGTATCACAACATCTTAAAAAATCATATAATTCGGATAATTGTAACATTGTTCTTTGGAACCAACCTCCGATAAAAACTCTGTTAATTTTCATACTTGTTACTCCTTATGTTATATTGTTTTATTTTACTTCTTTGGAAAAGAATGCTGCATCATTTACTACAAATCCATAATTCTTATAACATTTATGTGCTGCTACTCTCACATTATTAGACCATAATTCCATACAAACACAACCCTTTTCTTTGACTATTTTTTCACACTCAACCAACATTTTAGTGGCGAAGTTATGGCGACGATATTCAGGATGTACACATACGTGATTTAAGATGGCATATGTATTCATTTTTCCATATATAGTAGGGATAATAGTAATCTTAGCATGAGCAACAATTTTATCCTCTACTTCTCCTACTAAATAAATTTGGTTTTTATCATCGCTTGTTTCTTCATAAATTTTTTTTGCATAAGCAATATCTGTATTTTCTTCAAATACATAATTACATAATTCAATAATTTTTTCAACATCAAAAGATGTTGCAATTCTAAAATTGATTTTCATATTTTACCTCTTTCATTCTCTTTATCATAAGAAAATTATAGCATAGATTGTATTTCTTATGAAGTCCGTTCGACAAAATTTACATTTTACTTAACATATTACTTTCTTTTTTTTCTATTTTGGTATACAATAATATCGTTCGTAGCAATTGTTCTTGTAACTCAGTTGGATAGAGTATCCGCCTCCTAAGCGGAAAGTCGGCAGTTCAAATCTGCCCAAGAACACCATATGGATAGAAAACTCGAACTTTCGAGTAACAATAGCAAAACGGCTTCTTAAAAAGTCGTTTTTATTATATTATGAATATGTCAGGGAAACTTGCATAAAAAAATAGTTATGGAGAAATCTAATACATAACATAGTTTATATAAAAAATTGTTTAAAGAAATTAAGTCTTATCTATATCCTCCATTTTTTGTAAATCTTTGATAAATCCATCAACATTAAAAAATTGATTCTTATATTTTAATTTTGTAATCTTTTGTCTTTCTTTCAATTAATCTTGCATAATTTTTGGGGGATATAAGAATATTTTGATAAGTAGATATTTTTCTCATTTCTTCTAAAAATTTAATTTCTTTATCTGAAGCATAAAATACCTTTTTATCAGATTTGATTATATTATTTATACCTAAAATGTAATTTATATCTGTTTCAAAATAATTTGCTATTTTTATAAGTACCTCTAATGGAATGGCTCTTTCACCATTTTCATAATGAGAAAGTGAGGCTTTTCCTATATCTAATATTTTTGCTAATTCTTTTTGGGTTAATTGACCCTTTTTTCTTAATTCTTTTATTTTTTGTCCTATTACTATCATAAATATCTGCAACCTCTCATTGACATTATAATAAAAAATAACATTCAAGGGTCAAAATCTACAATTTGGAAAATTTTATAAAGAAGTGTTTGGTATTTAATTATCTTTTACTATTAGAGAATAATAAAAAAGATGAAATCATCTATTCTTTTAAAAAATTCTTATAAATAAATAAAACGCTGATATCTCAACGTTTATAAATTAAATGGTATCTAGAACGAGAATCGAACTCGTATTACTTTCTCCGGAGGAAAGCGTTCTATCCATTAAACTATCTAGACAAGAGGAGGATTAGTCATCACAACTTGATCCATATTTTTTGTATACTTTTAATAAATTATCTAGTTTCACTTTACCATTGTCAGTAAAAATATTTCCATCTTCCCCTTCTATTTCTATAATTTTTTTACTATCTACTTTGTCATAATTGATAATTGTAGTACTTGTAATTGTATTATCTTTTTTCGTTACTGTATTATCATAATATTTAATATTCTTATATTTTTTGAACACTTCTTTATAGGATTCTTCGTATTCCTGTAGAGTTTTTGTATTGTCTGATGTAATTTTCTCTGTTGAGATTGTTTTCATCACATAATCCTCTTCATAATAAATTTTATATTCTAAATCGGCTGTTGTATTATTGTCACTTAAATTTGCCTTTTTTGTGCATGTGATTACCTTATAATTATTTGTATTGTCACAACCTACTACTATACATAGAATTATAAGCAAAATTATTAGTCTATTAAAGTATCTCATCTTTACTACCACCTTTTTTATTTTCTAAATTATTAAGTGTTTTCTCTAACTGCTCCTGTTTTATTAAGATAGCATCTATTTTATCATGTAATTCTTCTAAAATCAATTCACTTTTTAAATCTACTCGGTAATCATTTTGATGTCTCATACTATCTTTTTTTGCCTGCCTATTTTGACTCATCATAATAATAGGAGCTTGTAATGCTGCAATACATGAAAGTAGTAGATTAAGTAAAATGAATGGATACTTATCAAAGGCTTTTTCTTTTAGAACTATTCCATTTATTATTATCCATGATAAAAGAAATAGAGTAAAACAAATAATAAAAGTCCAACTTCCTGCAATTTCAGATAATTTATCTGCCACAATATCTCCAAAGGTTTTTTTTGAGTCTTGTTCTTTATCTACATCAATTGAAATTGGTTGATCTACTAATAAATTTAGAAGTTCCTCTTCATCCTTTGCATCTATATTGGAGTTTAAAAGCATCTTTACAATTTCGCTTTTTGTTCTTCTACTTTCCATTTTTTCACCACTTTTCCTATTTTTCTATAAATATTATAACATGAATTTCTTTTTTCTCTTTCTTTTTTTGCCATTTAACTGTAAAGTTAAAAACAATTCTATATTCTTCGCATACAGTATTATAGGTGACATGTATGTATTATGAATTTTTAGATTATGAACTTTTTTATGAAAAGTGTGGATGTGGGAAAAAAAATATTTTAATTTTACCTGGTTGGGGTGAAACAAGGGTAACTTTTTTTAGGATTATAAATTATTTTAAAGAGAATTATACAGTATATATTCTAGATTATCCTGGTTTTGGTAATAGTCCTTTTCCTAATAAAGATATGACTATATATGATTATGCTATATTGATTAAAAACTTTTTAATTGATTTAAAAATAGATAATCCTATTATTATAGCTCACTCTTTTGGTGGTAGAATTGCTACTATTTTGTCTACTATATTGGATATTAAAGTTGAAAAAATGCTCTTTATGGATATAGCAGGTATTAAACCTAAAAAGAAATTTAGACAATGGATTCGAGAAAAGATATATAAGCTGAAGAAAAAATTTATTTCCTATTTTTGTAAAAATAGTAAGGAACGAAGGTTAAATCGTCTTCGAAAAAAATATGGCTCTACAGATTATAATACTCTTCCTCAAAATATGCTTACTACTTTTCGAAATGTAGTAAATGAGGATTTGAAATGCTATTTCAAGGATATAAAAAGTGAAGTTTTATTAATTTGGGGTGCTAGAGATATTGATACACCTTTAAAAGATGCTTATTATATTAATAAACAAATAAAAAATTCTCATTTGATTGTTTTCAAAGATGGAGATCATTTTACCTATTTACAATATAATGATGCTATTCTATTGATTATTGAAGAATTTATTAAAAACTAAAAAAACCTCTATTTTTAGAAGCTTCTTTTTACAAAAAGGAATTGTCTTTTATTTATGTCAAGACTGTTCTTTTTTATTTGTCTTTTTTAAAACATTTTATTTTGTAAGAATGGAGGTAGTTCAAAGCCATCGTCCTCTTCTTCATTATTATTTAGAAGAGGTGATTTACTACTTGTTAAATCTTCTATTCTTCGTCTTTGAGTAGAGGTATCACTTTGTGGTTGTAATAATTCTTGCTGTTTTTTCATTTGTTCTAATTCTTTTGCTTTTTGTTTGGCTCTTTTATCAAATCCAGTTGCAATTACAGTGACAATTACCTCATCTGTTAGATTTTCATTAATTACTGCACCAAAAATTGTATCTATATCTACATTTGAAGCTGCTCTTACTACTTCAGCGGCTTGTTCTGCTTCAAATAAGGTTAAATTTACACCACCTGTAATATTAATAATCGCATCTGTGGCACCATCAATACTATTTTCAAGTAATGGAGAAGAAACGGCTTCTTTGGCTGCTTCTATAGCTCTATCTTCTCCTATACCTATACCTATACCTATTACTGCATTACCTGAATCTTTCATAATTGATTTGATATCTGCAAAATCTAAGTTTACAAGTCCTACTACTGCAATTAAATCAGAAATAGACTGTACACCACGAAGTAATACATTATCTACTTCTTTAAAGGCTTCTAACATAGGCGTTGTTTTATCTATGATTTCTCTTAATTTATCATTTGGAATTACAATTAATGTATCTACATGTTTTCTTAACTCTTCTATTCCTTGTAGAGCATTTTCCATTCTACGTCTACCTTCAAAGGAGAATGGTTTGGTTACAATACCTACTGTAAGTGCACCTAAGGCTTGGGAAATTTCTGCCACAACTGGTGCTGCTCCTGTTCCTGTTCCTCCACCCATTCCGCAAGTGATAAATACCATATCTGCCCCTGTTAGAACTTCTTCTAATTCTTTTTTTGACTCAACAGCTGCTTCCCTACCAATTTCTGGTTTTGCTCCTGCTCCTAGTCCATCTGTCAGGCTTGCTCCTATTTGAATCTTAATATCTGCTCTTGAGTTATTTAGTACTTGCAAATCGGTATTAGCAACAATAAACTCTACTCCTTGTACTCCTGTTTCTACCATTCGATTTACGGCGTTTCCACCACCGCCACCTATACCAATCACTTTTATTTTTGCTAATTGGTTTATTTCACCTAACATACCTCTTCCTCCTTAATCTTTAATAAACTGTTCAAATAGTTTATTAATAGCTGTATTATTTTTATTATTATTTGTAGAAATCATTTCATTAATATCTTCGGTATCAAACATCTCACATTTTCTATCACGAAGCATTAATTTATCATTAAAATACTTTATTGCTCCTAATACACTTGTATATTTATTATGCCGTATACCTATAGTGGTACTATTCCATACAACTGCTTTTGTTCCTAAGATATTTTCAGCAATATATTGAAATCCATTCATTTCGCTTAGTCCACCTAATATAATTATATAACTTATTTGTCTATTTGTTAAGATTTTTATTTGTTTTTTAGCTATTTTTAAAATTGCTTCCAATCTAGCCTCTGCAATTTGACTAATTTCATATTGATTGATTACTTGCTTTTTTCCTGTTTCTGTTGTTACTTCTTCTTCATCATATTTATCTGCATATCTAGTTGATGCCATAGCAAAAGTTTCTTTTAGCCTTCTAGATTCTTTCATACTTATTTTGTAAATATAAGAAAAATCATGATCAACATAATAACTTCCTACTTTGATTGATGTATTTTTTATCATTATTCCTTTATTGTATATAGAAATATTAGTCGTATCTTCTCCTATATTTATTATTGCTCCTACAGAATTATCTCTTTTAGAATTTCGTATTTCAAAATAATCACCTATTGTTTTAAAAATAATGTCTATAGGCTCTAATTCACATAATTGTAACACATTTAAAAGATTATATAAATTTTTTCTAGGTACTTCTGTAATAACCAGTTTTGCATCTATTGTTTTTGAGGAAAGTCCCTTTGGATCTTTTACCATTTTGTTTGTATCTAATTTAAAACCTATTGGGCTTGCACTTACTAGTTCATAATCTTTTTTTATTTTACCTGTTATTGCCTCTTTTAGTATGTTATTGATATCTTTTCCTGTTATATTCTTTTCATCCATTACATCTACTTTACTGCTCACAATATCAAAAAGGCATTCTTCAGTTGGAATACATGCTATAATTTTTTTAACTTTTATACCAAGTATTTCTTCAATTTCTTTTTTACAGTCACTTACTACTGCTACTGTTTTTGATACATCCAATATAGCACCTTTTTTTACACCATCTGATTTTTTTTCTGCACAAGCTATGACTTTAAAAGATTTATCTTCTTTTTTTGCTACAATCATCTTTACTGTATCTGTTCCTATATCAATACTGGCATATAAGTTATTCATTGGACATGCACCTCTCATTATAAAATGATTATACTATAAATACTATTAAAATAAAAGTGTTTTTTCTTTATCTACTTCTTCCTTCTTCTATTATTAAAAGTAGTTAAATTTGTGATATTTGTAAATGATGAGAATATATAGAAATCATTTCATTATTTTAACAAGTTCTAAAATTTTGTAAATAAAAAAATAGGAAATATATTATCCTATTCAAGTCAAAATGGATATGTTTTTTTATTCTTTATTAAAAGAAAGGACTATGAATCTATTTATCATTAATCTTATTCTATTTTGATCGTATTTACAACTTATACATGATTTATTATCATTTTACTTTTTAGTTTTCCTATACATATTACTTTTTCTGTTTTGTTATCTTTGATATTTGCTCTTCTTATATTACAATTGTCGTATGTATTAAAGAAGTAATCTCCTGTATTTAAGTTCATAAATGCTATATATTGTGTATAATCACACATCTTTATTTTTTCCTTCGCTATTACTAGTCCTTTTGGAATAGATACTAAATTCATTAAGTGAAAGCATAACAGCAATGTTTCTTTTTCTGTATTTGGTTTCTTTGCAAAACTTTTTGCAAAAGCGAGTCTTACAAAGCGTGATGGTGGAGTGAAATCTCCTGGTAGACCTATACTTCCTGCGCCTTCCCCAAATGGAGATAGTTTGATATTTTCCCAATTTTCATATTTACTCGATGTGGGGGATAAATTCATATAATTTCTTAAATTCGTATAATGCCATGCAAAGTCTGGACTATTTGTTAAAACACCAATTGGATTATTTAAAATATTTAGTCCATTTTTTGTTTGTTCTATCGTAATTGTTTTACCTGTTTTATCTGAAACAATCCAGTGTAGGGGTGATATATTTTTTGTTATATCATCTTTTACTCCTACAATTTGAGTGTATGATAATATTACAGCTACCTCTTCTATATTTTTACAATGGCTTAATAAGTAAGTCACGACTTCTGTATTTGCGATTACAATCTTTTTTGGATCTATTTTTTTAGTGTATTCAGCATATTCTGGAAAGTATAGAGCTGCGACTCCTAGTCCTGCTTCATTCATTCCATCTGCTAATGAAATCTCACCTATATATTGTCCTATTCCAATATATGCATATTTATTCTTTTTTTTATAGTTGGAAATGTTACTTTTAAAAGTATAATTTTGGGGAACTATATATATATCTAAATCTAGATCATAATAAAAATCCATTGTACGACCAAAAAACACATCCTGTTGTTTTGATACTATTGACATTGCAGTACACATAATTTTTTCTCCTTTATATCAATATATGCAATTTCAATATATATATCCCCTTTTAATCTATGATTTTCATCTTTCTCATTAGGTATTTAGCATTTGTTGTATTACATTTTCCCTGTTTTATTTTGTAATCAAAATAGATTTTATTTTCCTTATAAAATTCTTCAAAATGATAGTTATTAATCTTTTTCTCCTTTATTTCACATAATTCAAAGTCATGTGTGGTTAGAAAAACAATACAGTTTAATGATGCTAGTTTTTTTAGAACTTCTTTTGCTCCAAATATTCTATCATTGTAATTTGTTCCCTTAAATATTTCATCTATGAAAATAATTAGTGGAATTTCTTTTTCTTTATTATAGTCCAAAATATTTTTTATTCGTTTTAATTCTCCATAAAAAGTAGAAATTCCTTTCTTTATATCATCTTTTACATTAATGGATGTAAATATTTTCATAATGGGACAAGTGAATTCCTTGGCATTTACAAAAGTTCCTATATAGGCTAAAACTAGATTTATTCCTATCGTTCTCATAAAAGATGTTTTTCCACTCATATTTGATCCTGTTATGATATTTATATCTTTGTTACTATTAAAGCTATTGGAAATACACTTTTTTTCTTGTAATAATGGATGTTTCATATTTTCTATATTTAATGATAACTCTTTATCTATTTTGGGAAGGCATATTTCCTTTTTTATGTAGGCTATTGTTGTTAGACTCACTAATGTTTCTATTTCTTCTAATGCATCTATACTTATTTTGAAGTTTTTATTTTCTTTTTCTATTAATTTATTATAGTTATTTAATATTATAGGATTTAAAGCAAAAAATATATTTCCGATTATATAACTTAGAAAATTTAATCTAAAAGAGTCTAAATTGGCAATATGAATCAATTTATTTAAGACCATTTTTCCATTTATAATTTGTTCTTGTAGCCTTTTATTTTTTGCTGAAGTAAACTGTGTATTTTCTATAAATTTATAAATATTTTTTAGTTTTGAGAATTTTCTACTACATTTGGCAATTTTATCAAATTGCTCTTTATATTTATATATGGAAATATAAGAAATAATTATTTGGATTAGGGCAAAAGCTGTAAAATAGATTGGTGTTAGTATAGAAAAACAAGTAAGCAAAAGAAAAAGCGTTGTTATAAAAGATAAAATTATAGATACTTTTAAAAAATTTTTTGTATACTTTTTTTGTGTATCAAATAAATTTAAATATTCTTTGAAATCTGTTTTCTTTATTTGTTCTATATTTAGTAATTCCTCTTCAAAATATAATGTAAATTCAAATTTATCCTTTAATTCTTTGATAGCCTGCTGATTTTGTTTTATTTGTTCATACTTTATATTCTTTAAGGTTAAAGTTTCTTGTAATTTTCTTTTTCCTCCTAAGCTTACTGTAAAATCTAAATATTGAAATAATGAATTTTTACCTAGAATATCTAAATCATACAAAAAATCCTCGCTTTGCTCTGTTGTTTCAAAATTCTCTTCTTGCCATTGTTCTGTATTTCTTTTTTCATATTTTTCTATAATTTCTAGATAATGTCTTATCCTTTCTTTTTCTTTTTTTGTATTATTATGAATAAAAACTAATAGAAAAAATAGCAGAATTAGTGTAAAAAAAAGGAATTTAAATATAGAAATCTTTGTATTATAAAATATTAAGATATTTATTATAAACAGTAAAAAGACTAGGCTTCTTGCACGCTCTATTCTTTTTTCTTTTTGAATTTGTTCTTGTCTACTGTTTTGATATTTCTTTTTTCTTTCTATTATTTGATGATTCATCCTATTTCCTTTCTATGCTAAAGGCTATATTTATCTACTAAATAAGTCATTTTTCCTTCATATACTTTATTTAATCCATATATTTTACTGATATCATTTGGTTTTATTAAGGAATAGTTTTTATCTTGATTATAAATTCCTGCTTCTTGTAAAATTCTGCCTACAAACTGACTACAAACAAAATGATTTTTTCTTTCAAAGCGGATGTTAAAATTTAAAGGTATTAGTCCAAAAATATTATAACCATATTTTTTTTCATTTTCAGTGAATTTCCTAATCTCTCTTTTTAAAATTTCATATTGCTCTTCTGTTATTTCTAGTTCAAAAATCTGACACTCTGCATTTTTAAAAATATGGCTGATTTTATTTATATCTTCTTTTACAAAGCCACCTGGAAACATGGTTCTTGGTCTTTTTCTTCCAAAACTATATACATTTTGTAATTGTTTATCTAGTCCAATACTTACATGCACAAATTTATTTTTTAAAACGATTCTTAAGAATTTTGAAAATATTGAACCTGTATAGGACATAATTATATATACTTTCTTTTTCTTCTCCATTTTATTTTTCCTCTTACTTAGAGTATACTATAAAACTTAAAAAAACGAAATATTATCCGCCTATTTTTTTCTATTTATAGTAAATTTTCTATTCTTTTTTCTAATGTTTCTACATCAAATCCAAATTTCTTTAATACATCTTCTTTTTTTCCGCTTGCACCAAATGTATTCTGACTTATGATGTATTTATCATTAAAAATAATTTTATTCCAATTCGTGGATAAAGACATTTCTATTGCTATTTTTCTTGTTTCGACTGGAAGTATTTCATCAATATAGTTTTTATCTTGTGTTAAAAATCTTTCTATATTGGGCATGCTCACTACTCTTAAATCTTTTCCTTTTGTAAATAGGTTTTTTGCAACTTCTATTACTAGGTGAATTTCTTCACCTGATGCAATTAAAATACCATCTAGATGATTTTTCTCTTTTTGAATGATATAGCCACCTTTTGACACTGCATGAATAGAGGTATTTTCTAGTGTTTTTAAGTTATTTCTAGATAAACATATCACAGAAGGATCCTTTTCTTTTTCTAACATCGCTTTATATGAGCCAATTACTTCATTGATATCACAGGGTCTGAATACTTCTAAGTTAGGTAGATTTCTAAGGGAAGATAGTTGTTCTACAGGTTGATGGGTTGCACCATCTTCTCCTATTGATAAGGAGTCGTGTGTAAAGATATATATATTTGGTAAGTGCATCATTGCTGCTAGTCTTATTGCTGGCTTCATATAATCACTAAACGCTAACATAGTTGATCCATAAGCTCTAAAACCTGTAAGTGTAATTCCATTCATAATTGAGGCCATGGCATGTTCTCTTACTCCAAAATAAATATTTTGTCCCACATAATTTGTAGCAGTAAAATTACCTTTATCTTCTATATAATTTTTACAGGAAGAGAATAGATCTGCACTACCACCAAATAGTAAATAATTTTTATCACAGTAAGCTGCTAAAACTTTTCCTGCTGCTTCTCTTAAAGATGTGCTCTCTATATTTGTAATATCTAGATCCGAAAAATCTATACTTTTATTTTCATTTATTAAGGTATTTAATATTTCTTCATCTTCTTCTGTAAGTTTTGGTTTCTTTTTTATCTCTTTTTTACATCTTTCATTTATTATATATTGAAAGTCTTCTATAACATCTGTTGATACTGTAAAAGGTATATCTCTAATATTTAAAGCGTTTTTTATATTGGTAATGTCTTCTTCCTCTAATGGGGTTCCATGAACCACATTCGTTCCTTGAAACTTAGAGTATTTACCTATGGTTGTTTTGATTTCTATCAAAGTTGGCTTATCTACTACATTTTTAGCATCACTTATAGCTTTGTTGATTTGTGCTAAATCTTCTCCATCCATAACATGTAATGTGTGCCAACCCATTGCTTCAAAGCGTTCTCGTACACTTTCTGTAAAAGAGAGTGCTGTTTTTCCATCTAGTGAAATATCATTTGAATCATAAAGGACTATCAATTTCCCTAATTTTAAAGTTCCTGCAAGAGAAATTGCTTCATAACTCACGCCTTCCATTAAATCCCCGTCTCCTACTAAAACATATGTGTTGTAATCAATAACTTTGTTCTTTCCAGTTGTTAATAAAGCTTCTGCATGTGCCTCTCCTATTGCGATTCCTACTCCTGTTGCAATACCTTGACCAAGTGGACCAGTTGTCATTTCTACTCCTGGGGTTATTTTATATTCTGGATGACCTGGTGTTTTTGAGTCTATTTGGCGAAATTTTTTTAAATCTTCTAAAGAAATATCAAATCCTGCTAAGTAAAGAGTAGCATATAAAAGTGAAGAGGCATGGCCTGCACTTAAAATAAATCGGTCCCTATTATAATAATCTGGATTTTTAGGAATTATTTTTAAATGATTTGCGAAAAGTGTATAAAGAATTGGAGCCACACCTAAGGCTATGCCTGGGTGACCGCTTTTTGCCTCATGAATCATATCAATTGATAAAGCTCTTAGTTGATCCACTATTTTTCCTTCATTGATTATTCTATCATTATTTTTAAATATTTTCATAGACTCATCTCTTTTCTTTTTATTATTATATCATGTATATTTTAAGATGTGAACTGCTGGAGAATGCTTTATTATGGGCTCATGTTCTCTTTAGATTTTCCTATTTTATAAAAAGGCAGTTCTTATTCTTTTAAAAACTGACTTATTTGGTTAGATTATGTTGCTCTTTATAAATGATTGGTGATTTATTTTTTTGATTTCTATAGGAAGTTTACTGCCATTTTTTCTTTATATTTTCTAAAGTATAATTATTTTTATCTTTTTTAAATACAAATTCATAAGTATCAAAATCTTTTTTATTATTTTCATCTATTTTAAATTCTGTTCCTATGTCCAATCTTGTTTCTTCCTTAAAGTTGCTATTTTTTGCTATATAGATTCCTGCTTTTTTACCTCTTTCCTTCTCTTTTTCTTCTGTTATTTCTTCTATATAGGCTAAAGTAAGTTCTACTGTTATTTTATCTTCTACTTTTTTATAATTACTTTTATAGGTACTGACATAGGTATTTGTAAGAGATGTCCCACCACATCTTTCTATATAATAATATACTTGGTTTACTTTATCATAGTAAAAACTTGGGCAACCATTTATTGTTTCATGTTTTATTGTGTCTACAAAGAATTCTTTGTATTTTTCTTCTACATCTTTTGCATTTATTTGTAATACATCTGTTCTTATATTGAGACTTTCATCTTGCATGATTATCTCTTTTATTATTTCATTTTTTATATCTTGTGTATTTATTGTTAATCTGGTTGGAGTCATTTGTTTTAGTATTAGATAGTTATTTTCTTCTTTTGTTAAAGGTTTATTTTCTAATCTATTTTTTAGGTAGGTCATATTATTTGTATAAAAGTTTTTTTGTTTTTCTTCTTTAAAATTTGTATATGTTATTTTTTCATTCTCTTCTATACTTATGGTTTTATCTATTCTATAACCAAATTTTAGAATCTGTGATATTTTACTACTTATATCCTTTTTCTCTTGTTCTTCCAGTTTTTCTACTTTCCTTTCTTCAGTTCTTTCCTTGTTGTTTTCTTTTTCTTTTATCTTTATATTTAAGGAATAATACCCTAATATCCATATTATAATTGCAAAAATAGTTACTACTATGATGCTTAACATCATCCTTTTCTTATTTTTATTTTCTATATATACTCTCATTTTTTCACCTCTTTACTGATTTCTGTTTTCTACTATAATAATCTTTTTTTTGAAAAATACAATACTTTTCTATCAATAAAAAAAATAGGTATGATTTTTGAAGTTCAGTTCACTTAGGACCTATTTTCTAATACAATTTGTTCGTTTTTATAGTCAAAAATTATTTTACTATTTTGTTTTATATCACTTTTAATTAATTCTTTTGCTAGTAAAGTTTCAATTGATGTGGTAACTAATCTTTTCAAGGGTCTTGCACCATATGCATTATTATATCCTGTCTCTATTAAATATTTGCTTAATTTATTTGTTAATTCTATTTTTATTCCTGTATGCTTTATTCTTTTTTCTATTTCTTCTATTATTTTATCTAATATTTTTGTGATAGCATCCTGATCTAGACAATTAAAAATAATTACTTCATCTATCCTATTTATAAATTCTGGTCTAAAATAGTTTCTTATTTCTGTAAGTACTTGTTCTTTCTTTCCTTCTAGTATGTTTTCACTACCAAGATTAGATGTCATAATAATAATTGTATTTTTAAAATCGACTAATCTTCCATTTGAATCTGTAAGGCGGCCTTCATCTAAAATCTGTAATAGCAGATTTAAAACTTCTGGATGTGCTTTTTCTATCTCATCAAATAGAATCACACTATAGGGATTTCTTCTTACTGCTTCTGTTAGTTGTCCCCCGTCATCATATCCTACATAACCAGGAGGAGAACCAATTAGGCGTGATACAGAAAATTTTTCCATATATTCACTCATATCAATTCTAACCATATGATGTTCGTCATCAAAAAGTTCATAAGCTAGACTTCTTGCTACTTCTGTTTTCCCTACTCCTGTTGTTCCCAAAAATAGAAAGGAACCTATTGGTTTATTTGGATCTTTTATTCCACTTCTACTACGAAGGATAGCTTCACTTACTAATTTTAAAGCTTCCTTTTGACCAATTACTCTTTTTCCTAAATTGTCTTCTAAATGAAGAAGCCTTTCCTTTTCACTACTTACCAATTTGCTAATTGGAATATTGGTCCAGCGTGAAATTGTGGTTGCAATGTCATCTTCTTCTACTACATCACTTAATATTTTATTTTGAGTATTGTTTCTTAGTTCTACTAATTCTCTTTCAAGAGATGGAATCGTGCCATGTCTAAGTCTAGCAGCACGTTCTAAGTCATACTCTGCTTCCGCTTGTTCTAGTTCTTTTTTTCTTTTTTCTATTTCACTTTTCACCTCTTTTATACTTTCTATACCTTCTTTTTCTTTATTCCAATCTGTTTTTAATTGTTCTTCTTTTTCTTTTAATTTTTCTAATTCATCATTAATTTCTTCTAGTCTTTTTTTGCTTAATTCATCCTTTTCTTTTTTTAAGGCTTGCTTTTCTATTTCTAATTGCATGATTTTTCTAGAGAGTTTGTCTAGATTTTCTGGTACACTATCTAATTGTACTCTTATTGTTGCACAAGCCTCATCTACTAAATCAATTGCTTTATCTGGCAAAAAACGTTCTGTAATATATCTATTTGAAAGTGTCGCTGCTGCAAGTAAGGCTTTATCTTTGATTGTGACTCCATGATGAATTTCGAATCTTTCTTTTAATCCTCTAAGTATTGTAATGGTATCTTCTACTGTTGGTTCTGTTACTTTTATTTTTTGAAATCTTCTTTCTAGTGCTCCATCCTTTTCAATATATTTACGATATTCATTTAAGGTTGTTGCTCCAATAAGACGTATTTCTCCTCTTGCTAACATAGGTTTTAAAATATTCGAGGTATCCATTGCGCCTGTTGCTTCTCCACTTGATACTATATTATGTATCTCGTCAATAAACATAATTATTTCTCCATTTGATTTTTTTACCTCATTTAATACTTTTTTTAGTCTTTCTTCAAACTCTCCTCGATATTTGGCTCCTGCTATTAAAGCGGCCATATCTAATTCCCACACTGTCTTATTTCTCAGACTGTTTGGAACATCCCCTTTTACTATTCTTTCAGCAAGGCCTTCTACTATGGCAGTCTTTCCTACTCCTGGTTCTCCAATTAGTACTGGATTATTTTTAGTTTTTCTTGATAATACTCTAGTGATACTTCTTATTTCTTCGTCTCTTCCAATAACTGGATCTACTTTACCATTTTTTACTGCTTCTGTGATATTTCTACCATATTTTACAAAAATATTTTCTTCTTGTTCGCTTTGATTAAACATATTATCACCCTTTCTCTGTTATTAATTATAGTCTTTTTTTAGCACTTGTCAAGTTAGAGTGCTATTTTTTTTCGTTATTTTTACTTGCACAGCATAAAAATGTATGTTATTATTAAAGGGCGATGGACCCTTAGCTCAGTTGGTTAGAGCATCCGGCTCATAACCGGGCGGTCACAGGTTCGAGTCCTGTAGGGTCCACCATTTATTATGCGGGTATGGCGGAATTGGCAGACGCGCTAGACTTAGGATCTAGTGTCATAGACGTGCAGGTTCAACTCCTGTTACCCGCACCAGTGACGAATCTGTTCGAACTATTCGAACTTTAAATATAAATATCAACTCAAATTGGGTTGATTTTTTCTTTATAAAGAAAATCATCCTAAAAGAGAGGATGGTGTTTATGATAAATATTATTAAGCAAGAAATAACTTTTGATGAATCTTTAAAACAAAGATTAGAGTTTATATGTGAGTTTTCGCATACTACTCCAACTTTTATCAATGGGTGTATTCACAAGATAGACAAAACTAATCTTTCTTACATAGAACCTCATAAGATAATCATTAAAGGTATAACATTTCTTGCTTTTAATTATTCTAGTGATATTTATATTAAAAACTTATCACAAAAGATTAAGATATCAGAGTTAGAAAATTATTTGAAAGGCATTTGATTTGGCAATAATGTCAAATTTTCGAGAAAATGTCAGTAGTTAGATAACAACAAAGGAAAACCTTTGTTGTAAAAATATGGTACATAGGAAA
>JAAWCL010000081.1 GCA_022793235.1 Bacilli bacterium
ATACTTCTTTCGAAAATGCTTACAATGAATTAAGTGGAGTGAAGATAAGAAAAACGAAAAAGAGTGTTCAAGTCTTACTTGCTATAAAAGAAAAAGGTATCGTACTGGATAACTTAAGTATTAAAAGAAATAGTGAAGTAGAAGATACTTCTCTAAGATTTGATACTATAAATGATTTGAATAAAGAAAATGTCATTAAAATAGGAGAGAGCAGTAGTGGGTTAAAAGAAAAGCTATCTTCTATGGGTTATACTTGCGAAAATTAGGTTCAAAAGAATCTAATTTTTTTACTTTGAACACCTTAAAAATGAAATAGGCTTCTAATAATAGAGATAGTAGGATAAAAGATTATAACAGAGAAGAATAGAATAGA
This sequence comes from Bacilli bacterium, assembly GCA_022793235.1. Taxonomy (GTDB): domain Bacteria; phylum Bacillota_I; class Bacilli_A; order RF39; family UBA660; genus UBA2730. The sequence goes on from JAAWCL010000081.1 coordinate 374, forward strand.
TTATGAAATTTATTTATTAAATTATAAGAATATCTGCTATAATAAAAACAAGAACAATCTTATAAAAAGGAATAGGAAATATATAAAAAACAGAACAGGTGATTGACATGAATAATTTTACAATTTTACCAGCAGATAGTTATATTGTAGTAAATAAGACAATTATCACTGAAATAGATAAAAATATAATCAATATGCTTTACCAACCAATTATTGGATATACAGCAGTAAGCCTTTACTTAACACTTCTAAATGACTTAGATAAAATGCTTGTGATGAGTGGAGAATATACCCATCATCATCTCATGTCAATTATGCAGTTGAATCTAGACTCAATCATAAAAGCAAGAGAAAAACTAGAAGCTATAGGTCTTTTAAAATCTTATATGAAAAAGGGAAGCATTAATCACTATGTTTATCTATTATATTCACCTCTTCCTGCTCATGAGTTTTTTAATCATCCACTTTTAAACATAATTTTATATAATAATTTAGGAAAAGAAGAATATGAAAAATTACTAAACTTTTATAAAATACCAAGACTAAATTTAAAAGAATATGAAGATATTACAAAAAATTTCACAGATATCTTTAAAGTAATTCCAAAATCATCAAATATAGAATTGCCTGATATTGCAAAGCAAACAACAAATAAGCTTTCTATAATAGAAACTATCGATTTTAACTTATTGATTGCAAGCCTTCCTCAAAATACATACAATGAAAGATGTTTTAATAAAGATACAAAAGACCTAATTAATATGCTTGCCTTAACATATAATATAGATGACTTTAAAATGCAAAGCCTAGTATTAGAAAGTTTAAATGAAAAAGGATTAATAGATAAGAATAACTTAAGAAAGAATTGTAGAAATTATTATCAATATGAAAATGAAGGGAATTTACCAACAATAATACATAATATACAACCAACCTATCTAAAAAAACCAGAAGGAGATCACTCAAAATGGGCAAAAATGGTTTATACTTTTGAAAATACAAGCCCCTATAAATTCTTAAAAGCCCAATATAAAGGAGGAAAACCAACAGCTAGAGACTTAAAAATAGTAGAGGAATTAATGATAGAACAACACCTAAATCCAGGAATAGTAAATGTCCTATTATCCTATGTATTAAAAGTAAATAATCAAAGATTAAACAAAAGTTATATAGAAACAATTGTAGGGCAATGGAAAAGATTAAAAGTAGAAACAGTAGAAGATGCAATGCACCTGACAGAAAAAGAACATAAGAAGATAAAAAAGATGATGGAAAGTAAAAAAGAGAAAAAATCAATATATTATAAACAAAAAAATAAAGAAGAAAGTCTACCTGAATGGTTTGATAAAGAAATGGAAAAAGAAAATATTTCCAAAGAAGAACAAGAAGAATTAAACAATCTATTAGAAAATTTAACATAAAACAAGTAAAGCCAAGAAGTTCACAAACATTTCACTTGAAAGAGCCTACATAGTATGATAATATGATTAAGAGTTTATGTATTTTATTTTTAATAAAAAGGTGGGTAAAAATGAAAAATATAAAAGAAAATTATATACATATAGACAATGATTTTTATTATATCATTGAAGATATTTTAAATAATAAAGAGTTTCAAAAATTAAAAGAAATCAAACATCATGGAATTACTAGATATAATCATTTACTAAGGGTCGCATACCATACTTATAAATTTACAAAAAAACATAATTTAAAATATGTAGAAGCAACAAGAGGAGCTTTATTACATGACTTTTTCTTTGATGAAACAAGTAAAGATTCAACCTATAAAGCCCTAAAAACACATGCAACTTATGCCTTGCAAAATTCCTGTAAACACTTTGAATTAACTGAACTTGAAAAAGATATTATAAAAACACATATGTTTCCAGTAGAATTTAAAAAACCACATTATAAAGAAAGTTATATAGTAGATATTGTAGATGATATTTCATCTTTATATGAAAGAAGTTATAGTATAAGAGAAAGTGTTCTAAGAGCTTTTACTTTTTTGTTTGTTTTTTTAACAGTAAGAATGAGATAAGATAGGAGGAAAAGATGTATTGTAGAAATTGTGGGAAAAAAAGGGAAGAGGAAGATATATTTTGTACATTCTGTGGAAATAGAGTAGGAACGGAAAAAAAACGCCCTTTAATTGATCTAAAAAATATGCCTAAAAAGACGAAAAAGGCTCTTTTTGTGCTTTTGTTCCTACTAGTACTTATTTTTATAGGAAAAAGTACATATAATGCATATCTCAGTGAAGAAGCCTTTATAAAAAAATACATTAAAGCCTATGAAAGTGGTGATTATGAAAAAATAATTAAATTATCTGGAATAGAAAATAATGATTTTATAAATAAAAAAAATATAAAAGAAAAATATGAAGACAAAAAAAATAAAAAAATAATAATAAAAAATATTACAGAAAATAGTAATAAAAAAGGAGAATATAATAGAACAGTAACTTATATTGTAGATGGTTTTAAAAGAAGCAATACACTTACTTTAAAACAAGAAGGACAACAATTATATATATTTAAAGATTATATAGTAACATCCAATGATTTTATAGCAAAAGATGTATCCTTTACAGTACCAAAAGATGCAAT
>JAAWCL010000082.1 GCA_022793235.1 Bacilli bacterium
GTTAGAATGAGTCAAGATTGGAAGGCAAGACGACCATTTATTGATATGCATGGTAATAATGGTAGTATTGATGGAGATAGTCCTGCTGCTTATCGTTATACAGAAGCGCGTCTTTCTAAAGTAAGTAATGAAATGGTACGTGATATTGATAAAGATACAGTAGAGTTTGCACCTAATTTTGATGATTCTCGTACAGAACCTACTGTTATGCCTGCTAGGTTTCCTGCGCTTTTGGTGAATGGATCTACTGGAATTTCTGCTGGATATGCAACCAATATTCCTCCTCATAATTTAGGAGAGGCTATAGATGCTGCTATTTATAGAATTGATCATCCTTGTTGTGAGCTTTCTGAACTTATGAATTTTGTAAAGGGTCCTGATTTTCCAACTGGTGCCATTATAGAAGGTAAAAATGGTTTAATTGATGCCTATACTACAGGTCGTGGTAAAATTGTTGTACGTTCTAAAGTCGAGTTTGAAGAAGAACGTGGAAAAGTAACTCTTATTGTGACCGAAATTCCTTATGATGTAAATAAAGCTATGCTTGTAAAAAAAATTGATGATATTCGTATTGATAAAAAGGTTGAAGGTATTGTTGAAGTGCGAGATGAGTCAGCTGAGGATATCCGAATTGCTATTGAATTGAAAAAAGGAGCGAATCAAGATTTAGTTTTAAATTATTTATATAAAAATACAGATATGCAATCGAATTATAACTTTAATATGATTGCTATTGTAAATAAATGTCCTAAGCAACTTGGTCTTAGTCAAATGATTGATGCTTTTTTGGCACATCGAAGAGAAGTAGTTGAACGTCGTACTAAGTTTGATCTTGCTATGGCACAAAAGCAATTGCATATAGTAGAGGGTCTTATAAAATGTTTGTCTATACTTGATGAAGTGATTCGTGTGATTCGTGCTAGCAAAAACAAGGTAAATGCTAAAGAAAATTTAGTCAAAGAGTTTCAATTTACTATGGAGCAGGCTGAGGCGATTGTTACATTGCAACTTTATAGACTTACTAATACAGATGTTGTGGAACTTGAGGAAGAATTAAAGAATTTAAATAAAATTGTATTAGGGCTTACTAAGATACTTGCTAGTGAGTCTGCTCTTAAAAAGGTTATCAAACAAGAACTTGAAAAAATTAAAGAAGAGTATCCTACACCTCGACTTACTGAAATTCGTGATGAGATTCAAGAAATTAAAATTGATACAATAGAAATGTTACCCAAAGAGGATGTAATTGTTGTTCTTACTAAAGATGGTTATATCAAAAGAACAAGCCTCCGTAGTTATCAGGCTAGTGATGTTTCTGATATTACTTTGAAAGAAAATGATTTTATTATTGGTTATTATGAGATGAATACTCTTGATATACTACTTGTATTTACTTCATTTGGACATTACCTACACATTCCTGTTCATATGATACCTGATTTAAAGTGGAAAGATATGGGCAAACATATTTCAAATTTAATTCTTGTGGAAGAGGGAGAAGAGATTATTTCTTCTATTCCTGTTTATGATTTTAAGGAGCCAAAACATATTATTTTAGCTAGTAAAGGTGGAATGATTAAGCGTTGTGAGTTAGAAGGATTTAGACTTAGTCGATATTCTAAGCCCACAAGTTGTATGAAATTAAAAGATGGAGATCAGCTTATTGATGCTATAATAGAGTCTAAGGAAAATATTTTTCTTAGTACTAAAAATGGTTATGGACTTGCTTTTAAGGCTGAAGAAGTTCCTATAATTGGTGTTAAGGCAGCAGGAGTGAAGGGTATTACTTTAAAAGAGGATGAGGTTGTGAGTGTCAATAATTTCTCTTATGATGTAGATGAATATTTAACTGTAATTACAACATCTGCTACAATGAAGAGAATTAAACTGAATGAACTTGATTTATCTACTAGAACCAGAAAAGGACTTTTGTTATTCAGAGAGGTCAAGAAAAAACCTTATAAATTACTTCGAACTTTTGTAGTTTCTAATAAATCTTATATTGGCTTAAAAACGGATCATATTTCTCAAATTAAGGTTACAGATGCACCTATACTTGATCGATATTCTACGGGAAAGGAATTTTTAAAGAAAGATGTAGTTCAGGCTTTTGTTTTTCAAGAATTGTATAGTCGGGAGGAAGTTATTCATATAAAAATTATTGAAGATGTTCCTAAAGTAGAACAAATAGATTTGAGTGATATTGATAATCGTTTACAAGAAATTGATGAAATAATAAAATAATTGTGTTTATTCTTTCATACTTCTGCATATATTTTTATAGGTGATACTATGTCTAAAGAAAGTTTTAAAGATTTTGCAAGACTTCATCCTTCTCTTGCAACTAGTGTTAATAATAATCAAACTACTTGGCAAAAATTATATGAAATGTATGATATTTATGGAGAGAGAAGTTCTGTATGGGATACTTTTATGCCTACTTATACGGCAGCAGATTCTGTTGTACAGGCTACTCAAACTACTTCGGATTCCAATTTGAAAGATGTAACTTTGTCTGATTTTATGAATACGATTAAAAATGTAGATTTAGAAACCGTGCAAAAAGGAATTGCAAATATTCAAAAAACAATTGGACTTCTACAGGATATGGGGCTTGGAGGTGCTACGAAGGCAGTAAGTACACCAACATATGAGCCTAGGCCTATGTATAGATATTTTGAGGATTAGTTATGCAAGTTGAAGCAAGGATTGCTATTCAAAATAATCCCAATTTAAAAAGATACTTGAAGGAACACTCTCTTTGGTATAAGTATTTAAATAGAAGTCCTAAATATTTGAAGCAAATGGAGGAAGTGATGAAAAAGGAATATAAATTAACGACAGAGGATCGTATAGAGAAGATTGGAGAAAGTATTAATTTAGTTTCAAGTCTTCTTTCTGTACTAAAATAGTTCGTAATTATAATCAAGGGATACTTGATTTTTCTTTTTGTAAAAAGTCTTGACTTTTATGTAAAATAGTGTATACTATATATAATATTTTGAAAGGGGAAAAATTATGAAAAGTAAAGTGAAATGTATGCTTATACTTGTGACTTTCTTTTTCTTTACTATTACTTCGGTTGATGCTTCTACTCTTAGATGTGATAAATATTTATCTAAGGGATATAGGGGAGAAGAAGTTAAAAAATTACAGGGGATACTTAATGATACTATGGGATGTAATTTATCTGTTGATGGTATATTTGGTAGTTTGACTAAAAAGTGTGTTCAGAGTTTTCAAAGTACATACCATTTAAAAGTGGATGGAATAGTTGGAATAAATACTTGCAGTATGTTGAATTCTTTATCTACTGGTAGCCTTACTTCTACTACCAATGAAAAAAGTGCTAGTTTATCTTCAAAAAAAGTTAAGCATATATCTGTTAGTGGTTATGCAATTGTTATTGGGGACAAGGTTAATGTTCGAAAAAGTTATACAACTGAGTCTGAAATTTTGACTACTGTTGAGTTAGGAAAAAAAGTGAAATTAATTTCTAAGGCAGGAGAATGGTATAAAATTAAAGTTGGTGATGTTAAAGGATATATTCGTGAGGATTTACTTGCTCGTGATGCGATTATAGTTGATATTAGTGATCAAAAACTTTATTTTTATAGAGAAGGTAAAACTATTTTTACTTCAAAAGTTGTTACTGGTACAAAAGGTGTTCATGATACACCAATAGGAAAATATTTACTTGATATTAGTTATAAATCTAAAGAGACGCATTTAAAAGAGTTTGATACTTATGTTGATTATTGGATGCCATTTGTTATGTCACGTGGTATTGGATTTCATGATGCAGATAAAAGGCCTGCTAGTGATTATACTAAAGATCATTATACATATGATGGAAGCCATGGTTGTGTAAATATGCAAAAGAAAAATGCTAAAAAATTATATAAACTATTAGATCAAGATACTATTGTTGTTGTAAGAGAATAAATTTTATTAAGATTTATTCTTTTTTGTATAAAAATGTCAAATAAAGAAAAAGTCCTTGTATAATTCTTAATAATTAGTATACAATGAATTTATAAGGATAAGGGTTTGGATTGAACATTATTCTTAGTATAAAATTTATAGGAGGTATAATGATGGGAACTGTACATGTTGAAGAATCAGGACTTAATGACTTAAAAGCTGCTATGGCAGAAGCAGGTGAAAATTATAAACAAAATTTAGCAAAATTACAAAATTTAATTAATGAAATTACAAGTGGTGATATAAAAGGAGATCCTGCTACTGATTTAAAAACTAAATTTGAAGCTAAAGAAGCTACATTTAAAGCACTAGCTAATACAATTGATCAAGCAGAAGAAGATATGGGAATGCAGACTACTAAATTTACTAGCATGATTAGTAATTTATCTTCTAGTATGCAATAGTTTTTTTGAGGAGAGGAGTTTATTTTATGAATATAACTATTAATACAGGTGCAGCAGTTGAAGATGCTACACAAATTGATAATATAGTAAGGCAAATTGAACAAGATATGGAAATCTTGGATGCAGCTATAAAAAGAAATATACCATCAAATGTTGATACAGATTGGTCTGAAAGATTAAAATCTGATTGGACTAATTATTATGGTTCAGATGTTCCTGAGACTATGAGAGCTATGAATCAAAGTGCAGAAAATTTGAGAAAAGCAGTACAAGAAGCTTTAAATTATAGTCAAGGTTAAAAGGTATTCCTATTTTATGTAGGAATATTTTTTTTGTCTAGTTTTGTAAATTTAGGGAATATATATTTACATTCTTTTTTTATGATGTTATTCTATTATTAAGATAAGAGGTAGAAGGATGATGATAAGATGGCAGAAATAACTAGTTTAGAACAATGTTTTTCGATTTCAAAAATTTCAAGATATGTAATAGCATTGGATGAAATAAATGATCGATTAAATAATGAAATTATTAAAGTAGCAGATGAAAATCTATTTGGAAAAAGTGCATTTTATTGTGGAAATAGTCATGTTACAGTGAAAGAAAAGGTACATAAGGCTAACAAAGAAATTCAATCTACTGAAAAAAAAGTAAAAGAATTAAAAAATTTGATTTATAAAAAATCATATGAGCAAAGAGTTGAGGATTTGTCTAAATATATTGATTATCTTAATGGAGAAATTGCTAAAGGAGAAGCGAATATAAATAAATATCAAAATTTATTGGATACACAATATCCTAATATCAGGGAAGAATCTGATTTTGGAAATCAAACGCGCTTTAATGCAGCTAATATAACAGCATGGAGAGTCACGCGGATTAGTAAAGATAATCAGTATGCAGCATTGGATCATTTATATCAGGAATTAGAAAAGGCAAAAGCAGAACTTACAAATGCCAAAATTATGGTTATGCATAATTTTATATAATTAGTGGAGGTCAATATGGGATCAAATAATGGATATAGTTGGTATTGTGATACTAAAAAATTAGATGAATGTAGTAATATTTTAGAACCTTTAGTAGATAGATTGACCAATATTGGAGATTCTGTTTCTGAATCAAAGAGTAGATTTGGTGGAGATTTGTCTACTTTAAAGGGTAGAGAGGAAATTTTATCTTCTTTTGAGGATATTCTTTTTTCATTGTTTAATGTAAAAAAGGGGTATACCAATATTATAGAATTGATTGATACTATTTTAGAAATGAACAAAAATTATACAGTAGGTAAGAATTCTAATGTATTTAAAGTATCTAGCAGTGGGAGTGCTTTTACAGTGTTGTTAGGTACAGAAGAATATAAAAGAATAAAGGAAAAATTTGGATATGATATTGGTATAAAATCAAAGAAATCGAAGGAAAGTGTTTTTGATTCTATTGGTCAAACTATGTCTAATTCTGTGGGAGCTATAGTAGTAAGTAAGGGGGCAATTAGTTCTGTATCCAGTATAGTTTCTTCAAAATCGAATGGTAAAGAAGAGACTTCTACTAGTATGAGTAGTACTCATACTAGTAGTGTTAAGTCTCAAATTCAACAAAAGAAGCAGAATGTTGAAGATTCAGCCAAATTAAAAGAGAAAAAGAAGAGTACTAATAAGTCTAAGTTTAACTCTATCGGAAAAGTTACAGGTGCTACAACGACCATTGTAGGTACTACAGTTTCTCCAAGTTTAGATAAGGTTGTTTCTTCTAAACCTCCAATTCATTCTAATTCTTTTAATATTAAAGATTTTCTTGATCGGCTTCATATAACTATTACTAATAAGCCTACTACTAATAAACCTACAACTGGAAATACAAACAGTGTTCAAAAGCCTGATTCTTCTTCCCCTAATGTTCCAGTCAATCCTAGTACTCCATCTGTTCCTAATGAATTTCCTGAAGATCTAGTTGATACTCCAATACAAGGTGGAGAAGTAGTTGATTCTAATGTCTCTTCTTCTATTAATTCTTCTGCTTCATCTAGCACTTCTTCAATTAAAACAACAGGCACTACTAATGGAACTTATCAAAATTATAAAGTGGCTGGTTCTACAGTAGGTTCTATTTCTAATGAACAGGTTTCTGTTGATACTTCTAACTCTCCTGATCTAGTTCAAAAGGAGGAGGGGAAATTACCAGATTATAATACAGGCAAAGATTTATTTGATATTGAAGATATAGATGATGATTTACTTTCTTCTGAAGTAGAAGAGGTGGGCAAAGCGTCTAAAGGTTTGGGACCAGTTATTCCTATAGTTGGTGGTGTTTTAGGAGCTACGGCCTTAGGAATTGGTGCGAAAGTTTATAAAGATAATAAGAGTAATAATGAGTTGGATTTAGATGAAGACCGATTAACAAATGAAAATAAATTTTGGACAGATGAGGAAGCTGAAGTTATACATAGTGAAAAAGAAGTTTATGAAGAGGAAAAACAAGCAGTTATTGATACGAAATATAGAGCTATTCATAATGATATAGAAGAAAGTGATACATGGAGTATGGATGAAGAAGTGGATGTAAATTCAACAATTGATTTATTAGAGAGTAATTAGGAGGGAATATATGGATAATAATAGTAAATATTTACCTATTGGATCTATAGTTTTACTGAAAGGTGGAATAAAGAGTGTGATGGTTACTGGTTTTTGTGTAATCCCAAATGATAAGCCTCATAAAATGTATGATTATTGTGGTTATCCCTATCCAGAGGGCTGTATTAACTCTAATGAGGTTTGCTTATTTAATCATCACCAAATTGAAAAGATTGTTTTTATTGGCTATGTTAGTGAGGAGGAGGAATCATTTAAGAAAGAACTTCTTACTGTTGCTCAAGAAATTACTGTGGATAGTGATAATAATATAATTAGTGATAATTTGTCTGAGACATTGTCTTTACTTGATGATGATGTTCCATATGATGCTTCTTTTAGTATAAATGATAATATTTTTAATGAGGATGTTTAGATTTATTTCCTGTTTTATTAAATTAGAGCCTAGTATTTAGTGCTTTTTTTATTTGATAGTAAATTATTTAATATATTATGGTTACTTCTATATGTTTATTTATTAAGATAAAAAAAGTTGTATTTCATATTTTAATTTTGAAAAAATTGTTGTATAATTTATTAGTAAATAAAACAAGAAAAGGAGAAAAAATATGAGAAAAACAAAAATGCTTTGTGGGATTGGTCCTGCTACACAAGATTGGGAAGTATTTAAAAAATTAGTCATGAATGGTCTTAATGTAGCGAGAGTTAACTTTTCCCATGCTACATTGGAAGAGAGAAAGACAACAGAAGATTTAGTGGCTAGAGCTCGTAAGGAATTAGGTAAAGATGTGGCTATTTTATTTGATACAAAGGGACCAGATCTTAGAACATGTAGTTTTGAAAATGATTTTATAGACTTTGTTGCAGGAGCTACTATTAAAATTGTTAGAGAAAGTGTTCTAGGTACTAAGGATAAGATTAGTTTTAATTTTCCTCAAGTTATTGATAATTTAGCTATAGGTACAGAAATATTGTTAAATGATGGCTTTGTAAGACTAGAAGTTATTTCTGTGGAAGATGAGAGTGGCGAAAATGGTGGAGGAGTTACTTGTAAAATCCTTGACAGTGCTACTTTACAAAGTAGACGTGGAGTGAATATCCCAGGAGTTGATTTGAATATTCCATTTATTTCTGAAGTAGATGAAGAAGATATTAAGTATTCTTGCGAACATGATGGTGATTTTCTTGGTATTAGTTTTGTTTCAAGTGCAGAGGATGTACGTGCTGCAAGAGAATTGCTTGTAAAATATGGACGTGGAGATATGGCTATTCTATCCAAAATAGAAACAAAGAAAGCTATTGAAAATATTGATGAAATCATTGATGAGACTGATGGTATTATTATTGCTAGAGGAGATTTAAGTGTTGAAGTTCCTTTTATTGAGGTACCTGTGCTTCAAAAGATGATTTTAAGAAAATGTCGTGAAAAAGGAAAAGTTTGTATTGTTGCTACCGAAATGCTTAAAAGTATGTGTAAAAATTCACGTCCAACTAAAGCAGAGCTTACAGATATTTCAACTGCTGTTTTTGATGGAACCGATGCAGTATGGTTAAGTGATGAAACTACAATTGGTGCTCATCCAGATCTTGCTAGTCAATATTTAGGAGAAGTGGCAGATGAAGCAGAGGCTTATTACGAAGAGTATGGTACAAAATATCTTGCTAGTCATGGTCATGATACGCCAGATTTACTTGCTAGTAGTGTTGTAAAGGCAGCAGAGGATGGAAATGTTAAGGTTATTGTTGCGGCTACCATGAGTGGATTTACAGCACAAAGAATTAGTAATTTGAAACCAAATGCTATTGTACTTGCTGCTGTTCCAGATGAAAGGGTTGCTAGAAAGCTTGCTCTTACTTGGGGGGTTTATCCAATTGTTACTGGAGAATATGGTTCAACAGATGAACTTGTTGCAGATGCTGTTAAGCGTGCTAAAGAGTTTATGTCATTAGATAAGGGAGATAAGATAGTTATAACAGGAGGTTTCCCTAATACTGGTATTAAAAAGACCAACTTTATGAAGATAGAAGAAATTTAGTCATATAAATAAGATGTAATCTTATAGGATTGCATCTTATTTTTCATTTTGTAAGTGGTTTGTATATTCTTTTTTGATTAATTCTTTTTCATTGTTTGGTATGGCATATATTGTTGTTGCTTTTAGTTCTAATTCCAACATTTTATTATTTCTTATAAATTTACTAATTATAGGTATTTCTACATTTTTTTTGATTTTGCGTAAATATTTTTGTCCTTTTTTATCAAATCCTAGTATTCTAATGTATGTGATTTCTCTGAAGTTTTTTGCTTCTTCTTTTGTGAAACCCATTAAAATATGTAAAAGCATTCTTGTTATTTTATTATATGTATAACGTTTGGATTTTAATTCTTCTATTAATTCTTGGTAGCTAGAGACTTCATAAATTGTTTTTTTTAATAGATTTTCTATTCCTTCCTCTACAGTGGCTATTTGATTTAAATTTTCTTCTGTGATGATTTTATATTTTAATAAATTGAAATATTGTTCTATAAAATGTAAATTTTCTTTTTTTAAGTGAATATTTGTAAAGTTGGGTATAGCTTTTGTTACATCTTTATTGAGCAAAAGATTTTCACGAATTGCTGTAGCACTTGCTATTGTGGATATATTTTTATCATGATAATTGTTTAGTCTTTTTATTGCTATAGGTTTGATCTTATATTTATTTGCTAAAATTACCTTTATGTAACTTACGCCTAACAAATCATTTGGGGCGTTTACTTTTTCTCCTGTTAGATCATATATCGCTTTGGAGATTGCTGTGGGATAATTTTCCCCATATTTTGAGTATAGTTTTACCAGACAATCAAACTCTTTATTGTTTATTTGGCATTTTGCGATGGTAGTTAGCGTTTTAATATCTTCTGTTTCACTTCCAAATACAAATTTTTCTATTTTTAATTTTTCTAAGATCGTAATGGCTCCATAGCTAAAAAAATCAGCTGATTGTGTTGCAAATGGAAAGGGTAGTTCTACTATTAAATTTATTCCTGCTTTTTTGGCAATTTCTACTTTTTTCCATTTATCAATTATTGATACAGTCCCTCTTTGTGTGTAATGGCCATTCATTACTAACACTATTTCCTCTTCAGGGAATTTTTCCTTTATTTTTTTTAAATGATATAGATGTCCATTATGAAAAGGGTTATATTCTGCTATAATTCCTACTGCCATAATATGCCTCCTTGTTAATTATTTTATCATAAAGAAAATCTTGTTTCTACTTCTTGAATTATTTTCTTAGTCGATATATACTATATTTATTATCATTTATAAATATAGGGAGGATTTTATGGTTCATTTAGGCTTGATGAGTGCTGCAGAGGTAGCTGCTACTCGAGAGAAAATTAAAAGATTAGAATATAAGATAGCAGAGTCAAAAAAAATTGCTCAATCTAGATTAAACGGTGACTGTATTAGTAGGGAAAAAATGAGAGGAGGATTTTATAGTGATGATGGTTTTGATCAAAATATTCGTTATCATTTAGAAGCCAAAAAAACTTTGTCACAGTTAAAAGAACAATTATTATCTAATCGTTATTCTATTTCCTTAAAGAATAATGAATGTATACAGGTAGGAAGTTGTTTTTCTGTTTCTTTTCTTGATTCAGATTTTGAGGAACAGTTTCAAATTGTTGATGTCTTAGATGGTACAAGTAGTCTTGATGGTTATATTAGTAAAGAAAGTCCATTTGCTCAAAGTGTACTTGGAAAGGGTGAAGGCGAGGAATTTTCTTATACTATAAATCATCAAAAGGTGGAGGGGAAAATTGTAAAAATTCATTTAGAAGAAGAGACTCGTTTTCTTTTAGACTCTTCCTTAAAATTTAGTTCTACGGCAGATAAGGATAAAGAGGCTTCTATGATTATTACTCCTAGTCAATTTGAATTGTTACAGGAATTTGAGACTCGATTAAAGAGAATTTCTTCTACTTTTGAATATAAAGCTCTTTTGTTTTATATTAGAGGATTAATAAACTCTTGTTGCATTACTCATGAGCCTGTTTATGTTGAGAAAGAAGCGAATAAGAGGATTGGATATGGGACAAGTTTTTCTATTCAGATTCATACACATGAGGAAGTTCAAAATAAAAGATTGGAAATGATTCATCAAGCTTTTAGTACAGAAACGGATAGAGAATATATAGAAAAAGTTGATATTTTAGGACAGTATATTTATGGTTTGAAGGAGAATGATAAATTTTCTATTTGTGAACTTGGTTTAAGTGGTGTTGTATATGATGTGGATAATACTTATTATAAAGATCGATTTTGTACAAATAACCCACTTGTTTACAGGAAAAATAAAAGATAGGAGGCGATATTTTGAAGATTTCATATACTTTAGTAAAAGAGGAAAAAAATACAAATGCTAGATTTGGATGTATTCAAACCAATTATGGTACTTATGATACCCCTATGTTTATGCCTGTTGGTACAAGAGCTACAGTGAAATCACTTACTAATGAGCAAGTTAAGTCATGTTCTAGTGGTATTATTCTTGCAAATACTTATCATTTATGGCTTCGACCAGGAGATGCGCTTATTAAAAAAGCTGGTGGGCTACATCAGTTTATGAACTGGAATGGTCCCATTCTTACTGATAGTGGGGGCTTTCAAGTTTTTTCACTTGCTAAAAATAAGGAAAAAGACATAGTTGAAGAAGGTGTGCATTTTAAAAGTCATATTGATGGCCAAGATTTGTTTTTAACTCCTGAAAAATCTATTACCATACAGAATAACTTAGATAGTGATATTGCTATGAGTTTTGATGAGTGTCCTCCTGCTAGTGCTAGTTATGATTATTTAAAAAATAGTGTAGAGCGAACACTTCGTTGGGCAGAGCGAGGGAAAAAAGTACATTCTAATGATAGACAAGCTTTGTTTGGAATTGTTCAGGGAGGAGCTTATGAGGATTTAAGAAAATATTCAGCTATTAAAACGGTAGAACTTGGCTTTGATGGTTATAGTATTGGTGGAGTGGCTAATGACGGTGAAAGTAAAGAAGATATGTATAAGGCTATCGATTATTCTATACCCTATTTACCAAAAGATAAGGTTCGTTATTTAATGGGGGTAGGGGAACCTATTGATATTATAGAAGGTGTTATTCGTGGTGTTGATATTTTTGATTGTGTTTTGCCTACACGTATTGCAAGACATGGTCAAGCTTTTACAAGATATGGGAAAGTCAATTTGCATAATGCGAAGTATAGAGAAGATTTTACTCCAATAGATAGTGAATGCGATTGTTATACTTGTAAAAATTATACAAGGTCTTATATACGGCACTTGGTAAGTACAGGAGAAATGTTAGCGGGGACTCTTTTATCTATTCATAATATTCGTTTTCTAATTCGTCTTACTGAGGAATTACGGGAGGCTATCAAGAAAGATATTCTTTTGGAATATAAAGATGAATTTTTAAAGAAATATAATCATAATTGATAAAAAATGATAAATTAGTTTAACTAATTTATCATTTTTTTATTTTATATAAAGAACATTGGTTTATTATTATCTATATTTGTATTTTCATTGTAGTTATGCATATTTTTACTATTTATGTTTTCTGTTTTTGATGTTTGTATCTGATTCTTGTTTTCTTTATTATCACTTTTAATCGTATTTGCAATTTTAAACATTGTTTTTGCATTATTTATTATTGGTTTTACTTGATATACAATAGGTATGGTTTGATTTATAATACCAAGTGTTTTTTGTGTGTTTGATAAAATTCCTCCCCAATTTATAGCTTTTATACTGGAGAAGAGTCCTTTTGATATTGCTGGGGTAGCCATATTTGCTGCGCTATTCATATAGGGCGTGTACATAAAAGGATTATTAAACATGTTATCACCTCTATTTTATTATATGAACAAATTCTTAAAAGTTTATCTTTAAAATAATAATTATTTTTGTTATAATGATAATTAGAATAAGAAGAAAGAGGGCGTGTTGATGTGGGGAATGCTCAAGATTTGTATACATTTAAATATAGTGCAACAGATGTTACAGGTGCTCATATAAATTCATCATTTGTTGCTTTTAGTATCGATGATTTAAAAATTTTTTTAGAGACTTTAGGTTATAGTCATGTAAATATTCTTCCCTTAAAGGCGGGGAGTAAGGTTCCTGATTTAAAAAAGAAATTAAATGTAAAATTTGTATATGAAGACTTCTTAAATTTTTATCAATCATTAAAGGGTGGAAATAATTTATTTAGTTCTGTTATCTTTATGGTTAATAATTGCAATAATGATAATAAAAGTATTTATCTTCGTTTTGCCTATTTTATGCAAAAAGGGTATAATTTGTCTACTTCTATGAAATTATTAGGTGAAAATATAATTCCTAATGATATTATTGAAGCTTTTTCTAAGGCTGATTCTTCAGGAGAGATTCTTCCCCAATTAGATGTGCTTTTAGATTTGTATCATTCTAAAAGAAAAAAGTCTTTTATGGAAACTATTTTCGGAAAAAGTAACCAATCTGCTTCTATTGATAAGGCAGCGAAAGATGCTTTATCTGGTATTGGTGGAAGAGAAAAATCTGGAAAAACTGCGACTTTGTATCCTTTTAAATATAAGGCTGTTTCTGAGATGGGTAAGAAAGTAAGTGGATCATTTGAGGCAGAAACGATAGATGATTGTAAACATTTTTTAGAGTTACAGGGTTATACTAACATTAAAATTGTTCCTAGAAGTAAACTTGATATTGATATAGAATTTAATGCAAAACTGAAAGCTGCTGATCTTTCTTTTGATTTAACACAACTTTCTACTTATATTAAATCTGGTATTTCATTAATTGATGGAGTTACGATTCTTGCTAAGCAAGCTAAAAAGTCTGTTAGTAAAAAAATATATCAAAAGTTAGTTTATGATTTGTTAAAGGGATATAGTTTAAGTGTTGCTATGGATAAACAGGGAGAGGCGTTTCCTCAGCTTTTAATTAATATGGTTCGTTCAGCTGAAATGACGGGTGATCTTCCTTCTATATTAGATGATATGGCCGATTACTATGAGGGAGTAGAGCAGACTAAAAAAACAATGAAAAGTGCTATGACTTATCCTATTTTAGTTTTAACGCTTGCTATTGGTGTTTTTATTTTTATGCTTATGTATCTTGTTCCTCAGTTTATTACTTTATATGAGAGTAATGGTGCAAGTCTTCCAGGAATTACTTTGTTTGTTATTGGTTTATCAAGTTTTATTCAACATAGTATTATTTATCTTATTTTGGGAATTATTATTGTTATACTTATTTTTTATTTGTGTTATAGAAATATCTTTGTTTTTCGTAAAGCTATTCAAACCGCTACTATGAAAATGCCTATTTTTGGGAATATTATTATTTATAATGAAGTGTATACCTTTACTAAGACGTTTGCTTCTTTAATTAATCATGGTGTTTTTATTACAGATAGTATGGAAATTTTATCTAAAATTACAAATAACGAAGTTTATAAGGCTATTATTGCCAAGACACTTTCTAATTTAGCTAAGGGTGATAATATTTCGAAATCCTTTAAAAATGAATGGGCATTTCCTACTGTTGCCTATCATATGCTAGTAACAGGAGAAAATACTGGACAGTTAGGTCTTATGATGGAAAAGGTATCAGAACATTATCAACAGCTTCATAAGGCATTGGTTGATCAGTTAAAAGGATTAATTGAGCCGATTATGATTTTGGTTGTTGCTGGTATTGTTGGGGTGATTTTAGTATCTATTATTACACCTATGTTTAGTATTTATGAACAGGTACAATAGGAGGAATTTATGGAAAAATTGTATATACCTTTGTTCTTTTTCTTTGGATGTATCTTTGGTTCTTTTTTTGCAGTTGTTGGGGAGAGATTACCTAAGAAGGAAAATTTTACTACATCTTCTTCTCATTGTGATTCTTGTGGTCATAAGTTAGCTTTTTTGGATATGATTCCTGTTTTTACTTATTTATTTAATTTGGGGAAGTGTCGATACTGTAAAGCACCTATTCCTGTACTTTTACCTGTTGTGGAATTATTAACAGGACTTTTATTTAGTGTCAGTTATTATAGTTTCGGTTTTAGTTATGAGCTTCTTGTTGCTTTAGGGGTTGTTGCTTTATTTATGATTGTTTTAGTAAGTGATTTACTTTATTATATCATCTCTGATGGGGTTCTTGTTTTTTTTGCCTTTTATTTTATTATTATTCAATACTTTAAGGGTGGTTTAAATTATATGTCCAGTCGGGTGGTTACAGGTCTTTTTCTCTTTTTGATTATGTATTTTATTATGATTTTTGGTGAAAAAGTTTTTAAAAAAGAAAGTCTTGGTGGAGGAGATGTGAAACTTTTATTTGTATTTGGTTTAGTGCTAGAGCCTATTTTAGGGGTTTTATCCATTTTTATTGCAAGTGTCATTGCCCTTATACCTAGTATTTATATATTAATTAAAAATAGGGACCATATGATTCCTTTTGGACCATTTTTACTTGTTTCCTTTGCTTTTATTTATTTTAGTAAGATTACGACTTTGGATTTTTTAAAATTTTTAGGTTTTTAGTGATAGATGTTTTCCTATTTTCTAAAGAAATATTCTTTAGAAAGGTTATATTTAGCCTCTTTTTGTTTTTTTTGTTAATTTTTTTTTTACTTTTTTCTATTTTTTCGGTATAATATACTTAGTTTATAAAAGAGGTGTAAATATGAAAGAAGATACAATAAAAAATAAGGGTAAAAATAAGATGATTTTTACTATGATAGTTTTAACTATTTTAGCTTTCGCTATTTGTCTTATGTTTAAACCTTTATTTGGTAATTTGAAGTTTGGATTAGATCTTCAAGGGGGATTTGAGGTTTTATATGAAGTAGAGTCTATTGATGGTAGTCGTATGACTAGTGAAAAAATGAATAGTACTTATAAGACTCTTAGTAAAAGGATTGATAGTTTAGGTGTCAGTGAGCCTGAAATTATTTTGGAAGGAAATAATCGAATTCGTGTGAAACTAGCAGGGGTTGAAAATGAAGATGAGGCTAGAAAACAACTTTCTACTGTTGCTACTTTATCTTTTCGAGATACAAAAGATAATTTGTTAATGTCTAGTGATGTTTTAAAAAGTGGAGGTGCTAAACTTACTAGTGATTCTGCTGGTCGACCTGCTGTTTTATTAAGTGTAAAAAATAAAGATAAATTTTATGCTGTTACTAATCGTGTAAAAGATTATGAAGAGAATGCCATTGTTATTTGGCTTGATTATGAGGATGGTGTTACTAGTTATGTAAATGAGAAAAATAATTGTGGTACAAGTGGTTCTAATTGTTTAAGTGCTGCCACTGTTTCTCAGGGATTTGCTAGTGATGTAATTATACAGGGTAATTTTACAGAAGAAGAAGCAAGCAATTTAGTTGATTTGATTAATTCTGGGAGTTTGCCATCTAAATTAAAAGAGGTTTCCAGTAAAACTGTAGCTGCTAGTTTTGGGGATGCTACTCTTAATAAAACTTTACTTGCAGGTATTATTGGAATTATTATTATTATGCTTATTCTTATTTATTCTTATCATCTTTCTGGGTTTGTTTTTTCCATTGCTATGCTTTTATATACATTTTTAGTTTTCTTTATTTTCTGGCTAGTAGGTGGAGTCCTTACTCTTCCTGGAATTGCTGCGCTGGTTTTGGGTATTGGTATGGCAGTTGATGCTAATATTATTACATATTCGCGTATAAAAGAAGAATTATACCAAGGAAGAAGTTTAGAGGTTGCTTTTCATAAGGGAGCTAAAGAGAGTGCTTCATCTATTCTTGATAGTAATTTAACTACCTTACTTGTTGCTGTTATTATGTTTGTTTTTGGAGAAAGTAGTGTAAAAGGATTTTCTACCATGCTTATGATTACTATTTTTGTTACTATATTTTCTATGGTATTTATTACAAGAATTATACTTAGATCTTTAATTAAAACAGGATATTTTAATGATAAAACGAATTTGTTTATTCATGTTAAGAAAGAGGATATTCCAAATTTGAAAAAGGGTGAAAAGATAAAAGTTGTACCTTTTTCTAAAATTAATTTCTTAGGTTATACTAAATTATTCGTAACACTTTCTGTTCTAATTCTTATGGTGGGAGGAATATTCTTTATTAAAGAGCGAGGCTTTAATCTTGGTGTTGATTTTAAATCAGGTAGTGATATTAGTTTAGTTACAAGTAAAAAATTATCTAGTGATGAATTAGAAAAAGATATTAAAAGTCTATCTTTAGATAAAGAAAATATTGCTTTAAATGAGGATGGCGCAGATATTTTGGTACGTGATGTCTTTGCTAAAGAAAAAGTGGAGGAAGTAAAGGGGTATTTTATAGATAAATATGATGCTAAAGTAGATATTGGTGTTGTAAGTAATGTGGTGAAAAAAGAATTAATTAAGAATGCTATCTTATCTGTACTTCTTGCTGCTTTTGGTATTGTGATATATATATCTTTAAGATTTAAATTTAGTTATGCTTTAAGTGGTGTACTTGCCCTTTTCCATGATGTATTTGTTATCTTTGCTGTTTTTGCTATATTTAGATTTGAGGTTAGCTCTATGTTTATTGCTGCTATACTTGCTATTATAGGTTATTCTATTAATGATACAATTGTTTTGTTTGATCGGATTCGTGAGAATATTAATAAAACAGATAAGAAAAAGTTGGATAAAGAAAAGCTTTATGAGTTAGTTAATAGTAGTATACGTGAAACTTTTACTAGAACGATTTATACTTCCCTTACTACTTTAATACCTGTTATTAGTTTGATTGTACTTGGAAGTCATGAGATTATTAATTTTAATATTGCTATGTTAATTGGTCTCTTTGCAGGTACCTATTCTTCTATTTTTATTGCTACCCTTTTCTTCTTATTTGTAGAGAAAAGAGCTTTAGATAAACCAGAGAAAAAGAAAAAAGTTTATAAAGATGAGATGAATGAGAAAATGATTAAAGGGATTAATTGTTAAGTAATTAGAATAGTATAGGGGATGATTATATGGCTCATAATAAAGATACAATTACTTTTGAAGAAGTAATAGAGTTGGTTAAAAATTATATTCATGATACTGAATCATTGGAACACATAGAAAGGGCTTATCAATTAGCTCTTTCAAAGCATAAAGGACAATATAGAAAAAGTGGAGAAGCATACATTATTCATCCTCTTAATGTTGTGAAGATATTAACTGAAATTCATGCAGATAAAGAAACATTAGAGGCAGGGCTTTTGCATGATGTATTAGAGGATTGTGATTGTACATATGAAGAAATGGAAGAGATAGTTGGACCTGTAGTTACGAAACTTGTGGATGGAGTTACAAAGATATCTAAATTGCATTTTTCTACTGAGAATGAATATTTGGTTGAATATTATAAGAAAATTATTGTAGGGATGAGTGAAGATGTTCGTGTAATTATAGTTAAACTTGCAGATCGTTTACATAATATGCGTACATTGTGGGCTTTACCACATGAAAAACAAGTGAAAAAAGCGAATGAGTCACTTGAAATTTTGGCTCCTCTTGCTCATCATTTAGGAATTCATAAGCTTAAAAGTGAACTGGAAGATCTTGCTCTTCGTTATTTAAAGCCTGAAGTATTTTATGATATTGCTGAGCGTCTTAATAAGACAAAACTTGAGCGAGATCGATGTGTGGCACTTATGATGGATGAAGTTAAGGAAATCTTAACAGAGCATAATATTGCCTTTGAAATGAAAGGTCGAAGTAAAAGTATATATAGTATTTATAATAAATTAAATAAAGGTAAAAAGTTTAATGAAATTTATGATTTATTGGCTATGAGAATACTTGTTGATACAACACAAGAGTGTTATTTGGTTCTTGGTCTTATTCATGCAAAATATAGACCTATGCCTAGACGTTTTAAGGATTATATTGCTATGCCTAAGCCTAATATGTATCAGTCTCTTCATACAACTGTATTTGGAATAGATGGTTATTTGTTTGAGATTCAAATTCGTACACCAGAGATGGATGTTATAGCAGAAAATGGTGTGGCTTCGCATTGGTCTTACAAAGAACATAAAGATGGTGCAGCTTCTTTGCAGACTGCTACGGAGCAAAAATTACAGTTTTTTAAATCTATTATTGATTTATCTAATGATAAACTTAGTAGTGAAGACTTTGTAAATAGTGTTCGTGATGAGGTTTTAAATAATAATATTTATTGTTTTACACCTAAAGGAGATGTTATAGAACTTCCTCTTGGTGCTACTCCTATTGATTTTGCTTATAAAATTCATACTCAGGTTGGGGAAACTATGGTAGGTGCTCTTGTTAATAATTCTGTTGCTCCACTTGACTATGAATTAAAGGATAATGATATTGTTAAAATTCTGACAAATAAATCTTCAACTCCCTCTAAAGAGTGGGTTAATATTGTAAAATCTACAGCTGTGAAAAATAAAATTCGAAGTTTTTTTGCTAAAAGTGAGAGAGAATTATATATTGAAAGAGGAAAAGATGCTTTAGAAAGAGCTCTTAGAAAAAGAAAATTACCAATACATAATTTTTTTAATTCAGAAAATTTAAAAAAAATTTGTGAAAAATTAAAGCTTGAAAGTTTAGATGAGATTTATTTAGAGATAGGAAATGGAAAAAATGCTCCGAATTCTGTTATTAATATAATAGAAAAGGAGGAGGAAGAACCTGTAATGAAAAAAGTTTTACCTCCTAAAGAGAGTGATGCTGATATTATTGTATCAGGACTTGATATGGTTAAAGTTAATATTGCTAATTGTTGTAATCCAGTGTATGGAGATGATATTATTGGTTATATTACCAAAGGTAATGGAATTAGTATACATAGATGTACTTGTCATAATTTAGATATGCTTGATAATAGAATGGTGGAAGTGAGTTGGAATTCAAACTCAAATAATACAAAATACTTATCTAATTTTTTAATTCATTCTATAACCATGGATAATTATATTGCAGATATTGTACAAAAGGCTTGTATGGTAGGAGTTTCTATTGATGGTATTAAAAATATGTATCAAACTGATGGAACATGTTATGATGTAAGTTGCTATGTGACAAGTAAGAAGCAATTGGAAAAATTTTTTGCAGAGCTTATTAAAGAACCTTATATTAAAGAAATTGAAAGGTTGATGAGATAGATGCGAGTTTTAGTACAAAGAAGTGGTGGTAGTTCTGTTTCAGTAAAAGATCAGTCTGTAGGGCAAATAGATGGTGGTCTTGTTCTTTTTGTTGGCTTTTGTGAAGGAGATAATTTAGAAAAAATAGAATATTTAGTTCATCGTATTTTAAATCTTCGTATATTTCCTGATCAAAATGGAGTGATGAATCAATCTATTTTAGAATTTGGTGGAGATGTTTTATCTATCTCACAATTTACTTTGTATGCTGATACGAAAAAGGGTAATCGACCTAGTTATAAGGACGCTTTAAATAGTGAGGAAAGTTTAAAATTATATGAGCTATTTAACCAAGAACTTAAAAAATATATTCATACAGAAGAAGGGGTATTTGGTGCAGATATGCTTGTTTCTATTACGAATATAGGTCCTACTACAATTTTATTAGAAAGGTAAGTTTATGAAAGAAAATAAATTTAATTATAAGTTAATTAATTTAACTGCTTTAATGTTATTCTTATATATTACAATATCCAATATTGGTACTTGGTATTCTATTTTGGTACGTCTTATAGAGGTTATTTTTCCTTTTATTATGTCTTTTACTATTGCCTATGCTTTTAGTCCTATTGTGAATTTTTTAGAAAAAAAGAGATTGCCTAAGTGGTTGTCTGTATTAATTGTTACTTTATCTCTTGTCTTGTTTTTGGTTTTGATGATTATGACTATACTTCCTCCTTTTTATGAACAACTTATTTCTTTATCAAAAAATTTAGGGGCAGTCGTTGATGTAATTGGTGATAAGTTTCATCTTGATTTGATGAGTTTTGAAGGAGATATTTTTAAATATTTGGATAAGGTTATTAAAAATTTAGGTAGTATTATTACAAATGGTGCTTTTGATGTTTTATTTAAGTCTATTGGAATTATTGGTAATGCTATTGTTGTATTTGTTTCTATGATTTATTTTTTGGCTTATATGGATAAAATTCGAAGTCATGTACGTAGCTTTTTTAAAGGTATGGGGGATAAAGCCTTTTATTATGTAAAATGTTTGGATATAGAAATTGGAAATTATATTAAGGGTCTCACAATATTTATGATTATTCAATTTTTTGAATATTCTGTTCTTTTTAAAATCGTAAATCATCCAAACTGGCTAATTCTTGGTCTTCTTGCTTGTGTAACAACTGTGATTCCTTATTTTGGTGGACTTATTACAAATGTAATTGCTTTGATACTTGCTAGTGTTACAAGTAATTATACATTTATTGGTACACTTGTCATTTGCTTGGTTTTTCCACAACTTGATGGGTATTTAATTTCACCTAAAGTTTATGGTAAGACAAATAATGTTAATCCCTTGATTACAATAATGGCTGTTAGCGTAGGAGGAACACTTGCAGGTATGTGGGGTATTGTTGCTTCTTTACCAATTTATTTACTTATTCGAACAACTTATCAATTTTTTATTCGTGATTTAAAGAAGGGTGTGAAAACATTAAAGGATACAATATAATTATTTTGAAATATGTATTCTTTTTTTGTATAATTCAAAATCTCTTTGTTTTTTGGTAATCAATTTATGTTTGTGAACTACTTGGTGTATTTTTTAGAGAAATGATTAAACATGTGTATTCTATCATTATTTGTTCTTTTTTTTGCCATTTTAGTGACTTTTTTTCGAAGTAGAATTATATATTATTTGCTGGTATTATTATAAGATGTTTATAAATAATTTGACAAAGTGTATAAAATATAGTAGAATGTAGCAGATTGATTTGATCAAGATATACAAATATATATTTTATAGAATAAGAGGGGGTTATTTTATGAATGATTTTACTTCAAATGTGTCTCAAAAAAAGAAGGAGGTATTGCAAGTCTTTAAAAGGGCTTTGCTATTATCTATATTTATAGCTACTGCTTCGAATGAAAGTAAAATAGGAGCAGAGGATATTTTTTTGAGATGAAGAAAGAAAGTTTATATAATGAGATAAATGATAATTCTTCATCTAAGGAAGAAAAGCCACATTTAAGTATGCATACTAATGAGATGAAAGCATTGGGGAATGAATTTGTAGAATGTGAAGAGATGCAATATATTGAAGATCCAATTGAAAATGCTTTTGAAAATTCGACTACACCAAAAGAAATATATCTTTCTTTGAAACCATATATTCAAGATATGAGTAACAAGTATGAGGTACCAGTTGATTTATTAATTACTATTATTTATCAATAATCAGGTGGTCAGTGGAATACGAATGGAGTTTGTTCTTATACAGATGATTATGGATTAACCCAAATAAATGAATGTAATATTGAAATGCTTAAAAGAGAACTTGGTTTTATTAAAGAAGATATTTTATATAATCCAAAATGTGTTATTGAGGCTCAGGCTTTCTTAATCAAAAATATTATGAACATGTATCATTATAATAGGGATACTACAGATTATGAAAATGTTTTTGGCACTTATAATGGTTGGATTAATTGGAGAGAAAAAGAAATGGCTGTTTATTATGCTGCTAGTTGTATGAATATATTAGAGCAAGGTGTAGAACAGATACTTAATTCTGTTGAGAAAATAAAATAATATAGATTGGTTTGAATCTATATTTTTATTTGACTTTTTTACTGACAAATGTTATTTGATATGTTAAAATTAGATAGGTGAGTAGAATGAAAAATAGAAGTGAACTTAGAGAAGTTATTATGAAGGTTTTATATCAAATTTTTATAATGAAAGAGGCTAGGCTTTCTTATGATTTAGATAGTATTAAAAAAGATTTATTAGAAATAGAAAATGAATTTGTTAATCAGGTGACTAGTGGTGTTTTAGATCATTTTGATTTTTTGATTTCTTTTGCTAATAAATATTTAGATGGTTGGAGTATGGAACGTTTTAATTTTGTAGATCAAGCTATTATATGTATGGGATTATATGAATTAAAGTACACAGATACTCCACCTATTGTTGCGATTAATGAGGCTGTTGAACTCTCTAAAAAATATTCTGATGAGGATATGCGAAAATTAATTAATGGACTACTTGATAAATATTATCATCAGGAGATAGAAAATGGAAAGTAAATATATTAGTATTGGACAACTTAATCGCTATATTAAATATAAAATGGATAATGATATAAATTTGCAAAATGTTTATTTAAAGGGAGAGATATCTAACTTTAAAGCTCATACTAGAGGACATTTTTATTTTACGTTAAAAGATGAGGAGAGTCGAATTAATGCCATTATGTTTCATACAAGTGCCAGTAAAGTTAAATTTATTCCTCAAGATGGAACGAAAGTGCTTATTTCGGGTAAAATTAATGTTTATGTAGCGAATGGTGCTTATCAGATTTATGTTGATGAGATGCTTGAAGATGGAGTGGGAAATTTATATATTGCATTTGAACAGTTAAAGAAAAAACTAAAGGAAGAAGGATTATTTGATTCAATACATAAGAAAAAAATACCTAAAATACCATCTAAAATTGGAGTTGTTACTGCGCCAACTGGTGCTGCAATTCGTGATATTACTTCTACCATTCGGAGAAGATGGCCACTGGCTGAGGTGATTTTATTTCCTGCTCTTGTTCAGGGAGAATTTGCTAAAGACAGTGTAAGTATGCAAATTAAGCGTGCTGATGCTTTTGAACTTGATGTTTTGATTGTAGGCAGAGGTGGAGGCAGTATAGAAGATTTGTGGTGTTTTAATGAGGAAATTGTAGCTAGAACTATTTTTAATGCTAAAACCCCTATTATAAGTGCTGTTGGTCATGAGGTAGATTTTACTATTGCTGATTTTGTTAGCGATATGCGAGCTCCTACACCTACAGGTGCTGCAGAGATGGCTGTTCCTAGTCGAGGTGATGTGGAGTCTTATTTAAGTCAATTGTCTATACGTCTTAATAAAGTTATGCAAAATAAGATTACTATTCGTAAGCAAAAGCTAGAACAGATTATGTCTAGATCTATTTTTAAAAATCCTATTCGTATGTATGAGGTAAAAGAGCAACAGTTTTCTAATCTTTTGGATAAGCTTAAGTATAATATTGTTCATTTATATAATACTAAAAATAATCAATATGAGAGATTGATGCAAAGTATATTATTTAAAGAGCCCTTAAAATTGATTGAAAAAAGTAAAAATAGATATTTGATTACCTTAAGTAAATTAGAAACATTAAGTCCTATTCTTACTATTAAAAGGGGATATTCTGTAGCAAGGAAGAACAATAAAATTATAAAAAGTGTATCAGAAGTGCAGAAAAATGATCTTATTGAGATTGAAGTTTGTGATGGAAAAATAAAGACGGAGGTAGTTTAAATGGAAAAGAAGGAACAAAGTTTTGAAGAGAGTTTGTTACAGCTTGAAGGAATTGTAAGAAAGCTTGAGGGTGGCGATATTCCTTTAGATGAGGCAATTGCTAGATATACTGATGCAATGCATTTATCTAAAGTTTGTAGTGAAAAATTAAAAAATGCTGAAGAAGCAATCAATAAAATTGTAAAAGAAGATGGAAGTATAGAAGAGTTTGAAAACATTGAAGAGTAGAAAAGAGGAATAAATATGTATTTTTCTAATATAAGTAAAGAAGAGTTTAAAGAGTTTTCTGATCATAGTTCTATGAAGACTTTTATGCAAACAGAGGAAGTGGCAATGTTGCGAGAAAAAAATGGTTGGAAGAGTCATTTTGTTGGCGTAAAAAAAGATGATATTTTAGTAGCTGCTGCCATGCTTTTATCTAAAAGACGTCATTTTGGTAGATATGAATTTTACTCTCCAAGAGGATTTCTTTTAGATTATAATGATTTTTTATTACTTGATTTTTTTACTCAGGAAATGAAAAAATATGTGAAGAAGAATAAGGGTTATATGTTTCGAATTGATCCTTATATTATAAATGTTGAAAGAGATGGAAATGGAAATATTTTGGAAAATGGAATAGATCATTCCGCTATTAAAAAACATTTGTTTCAATTAGGGTATAAGTGTATTCCAAAAGAAAAAAGGGAACAAGTTTCTTGGATGTATGTTTTAGACATTGATGGAAAAAGTGAAGATGAAGTATTTAAAAATATGAAGCAAAATACTCGTAATATTATTCGAAAAACGTTGAAGCATGGTATTGAAATTCAGGAACTGAGTAAAAGTGAATTAAAAGAGTTTTATAAAATAATGGAGGATACTGGTAAACGAAAAGGTTTTGCCATTCGAAATTTACAATATTATGAAAATATGTATGATGCTTTTTATGATAAGGGTGAAATAAAATATTTAGTTGCTAAACTTGATTTAGATAAACAAATAAAAGTATTAAGCGAAGAGGTCGATTGTTGTTTAAAAGAAAAAGAAAAATTAGGTGGTAATAAACATCATGAAGGAAAAATTAAAAGTTTAGATGAGCAAGTTCAAGGACTTTTAAAAACGATTAAGATGGCTGAAGAAATTAGAAAACGAGATGGGAATATTATAACTTTATCTGGTTCTCAATTTATGTTAGTGCAACCTGAAGTTATTTATTTATCTAGTGGTAATTATGAGGAGTATTTGTTTTATAATTCTCAATATTTGATACAGTGGGAAATGATAAAATATGCAGTTAAAAATGGTTTTAAAAGATATAATTTTTATGGAATTACTGGTAATTTTGATCCTAATGATAAAGATTATGGAATATATAAATTTAAAACAGGTTTTAATGGGTATTGTGAGGAACTAATAGGAGAATATGTTATGCCTGTTTCTTTTCATTATTATCTTTTAGATTTTCTTATGCGTTTTAAAAAATAATTTTTTTGGAATTATTTATTTGTGCTATATTTTTATTGGGGTGTGTATATATGTTAGATGAAATTTATAAAATAGATAAAGATTTTACAGAGGATAAGTTTAAAACTTTTGTTGATAATATTTTTATACAAATTCACTTAGCTATTATGACTAAAGAACTTTATAAAATAGAACATTTTGTATCAGATGAGGTTTATTCCTGGCTATTAGAAAAAGTAGATAAATTACAATTAAAAAAAAGAATTCAGATGTATGATGAGTTGAATGTCAAGGAAACTAAAATTAATAGTGGAAGAATAATTGAGGGGGATATGTATATAGACGTTACTATAGTTTCTAGATATATGGATTATTTGTTGACAGAAGATGGGGAGTATATTTCTGGAAATAATTTATCAAGAGTGGAAAAAGAAAATCATTTAATATTTAAGAAAAAAATAAATGCAAAAAAGCTTCTCACAAATCGTAAATGTTCATCTTGTGGAGCTTCTTTAGATATCAATAGAAATGGAAAATGTGATTATTGTGGTACTGTATTTAACTTAGATGAAAAAAGTTGGGTGCTTGTAGAATTTGAGGTTTGTTAATATGAAATCAAAACTTAAAAAAATTTTATTTTTACTTTTTCTTTTGTTTTCCTTTTTTTATACATTTAATATAAAGGCTGATTCAGGTTGGGATGGAAGCTATGATTATGGTTCGAGTGGAGGATTTAGTAGTTCTTCAGATTATTGGAGTAGTAGTTCTAGTTGGTCTAATAACCATGATTATGATGGAGAAGTTGATCCCATATTTGTTTTAGTTATTTTAGTTATTATTATTGTTGTATCTATTTTGTTTCATTCTTCAAAATTTAATTTGACAACTTCTTCTTGGGATTTTGAACTGGACGACATCCATTTATCATCTGATTCTATAGAAAAAATAAAGAAAATATTACCTGGTTTTACAGAGGAGAAATTTTTTAAGCAAATTTTTGTTATTTATAAAGAGGTTCAAATCGCTTGGATGAATTTTGATTATGATATTTTGAGAAAATATACAACAGATGAACTTTATAATAGTTATAAGGCTCAACTAACTATTTTGCAGGCAAAAAAACAAAAAAATATTATGGAAGATTTTGAGTTTATTGCATGTAAAATTGTAGGAATGGAACATAATAAAGATAGTATTTCTTTAAAAGTACATATGATAGTTGAATGTTCGGATTATGTAATTGATAAAAATAAAAAAATCGTTCGAGGAAATAAAAATAAAATCAAATACTATTATGAGATGACATTTATAAAAGGATTAGAGAGAGAAAATAAATGTCCAAGTTGTGGTGCAGAACTTGATGCAAATTCTAATAAATGTCCATTTTGTAGATCAATTATTGTAAGTAATAGTCATGATTTTGTATTATCTAAAAAACAGGTTTTAAAACAAAAGCAAAAATAAATCTAATTTATTATGAGTAGAATTTATTTTGTAAAAAATTGCTAAGTTAAAAAAAATAGAATGGTTCATAATAGTAATGTAGTTTGTTATTGGGAGATGATTTTTATGAAAAAAATGAACAAACTACTTGTATTATGGGCTTTTCTTCTTTTTATAGTACCTATAAATATTTTTGCATATTCTGATTATATTATACCAGGGGGAGATAATGTTGGAATTGAAGTGCATTCAAATGGAGTGTTGGTTGTTGGATTTTATAAAGTAGATGATAAATTTATTGCCAGAGATAGTGGATTTTTAGTAGGAGATTCTATTATTAAAGTTAATAATAAAGAAATTTATTCTATTGATGATATGGTTAACATTATAAAAGATACGAATGGTAAAGATACAAAATTTACAATTAATCGAGATGGAAAGGAAAAAACAATTCATTTGAAAGATAGTTTAGATCATGGTGGTGTATATAAAACAGGAATGTATGTAAAAGATAAAATAGTGGGGATAGGTACATTAACCTATATTGATCCTAATACAAAGAAATTTGGGGCATTAGGTCATGAAATAGATGAAAAGACAACAGCTGAAAAATTTGAAATAAAAGATGGAAAGATTTTTAAATCAAATGTTACAGGAATAGAAAGAAGTGAGAGTGGTAGTGCAGGTGAAAAAAATGCAACTTATGATGCAAATACAATTTATGGGAATATAGAGAAAAATTCTACATCAGGTATTTTTGGAGATTATACTAGTGGTTTTCCTGATACAGAGAAATTAAAAGTGGCAGCAGTTGATGAAGTACGAACTGGGGAAGCGAAAATCAGAACTGTTATACAAGATAATAAGGTAGAAGAGTTTATTATTAACATTATTAAGTTAGATTATAATGGAGATACAAAAAATATTTTATTTGAGGTTACAGATAAGGAACTTCTCAATAAAACAGGAGGAATTGTACAGGGAATGAGTGGTTCTCCAATTATTCAGAATAATATGATTGTGGGTGCAGTTACTCATGTCATTGTAAATGATACTTCTAAGGGATATGGTATATTTATAACGACTATGCTTAAAGAAGGTGAAAGTTAAGGAAAGATAAATTCTTTCTTTTTCCTTTTGTCGTATTTTTTAGGATATGGCACATACTAATACTGGTGATAAATATATGGATATAAATGAAATGTTTATGCTTATTGGAAAATGTTTTTTATCTGTTATTATTTTATTCATTGTTACTAAAATAACAGGAAAAAAGCAAGTATCTCAGCTTAGTTTATTTGATTATGTAATTGGTATTTCTATTGGAAATTTTATAGCTGAGATGGTTTTAAATGCTGAGGTTAAATTTTCAGATGGGATTCTTGCTATGTTTGTGTTTGGTCTTATTTCTTATATTGTGTCTTATATTTCTATGAAAAGTATTATGTTAAGACGTTTTATTATAGGAGTTCCTACCGTTATTGTTGAGGATGGTAAAATTATTGAGTCTGGGCTTGTTAAAACCAATATTGATATTAATGATTTTTTAGAGCAATGTAGATTGCAAGGATATTTTAATGTAGATGATATTAGTTATGCTATTATGGAAGCAAGTGGAGATATTAGTATTTTGCCAAAAAGTAAAGCAACCCCTGTTACTCGAAGTGATATGAAAATAAGGGGACAAAAGGAGATTTTAACTGCTAATCTAATTATTGATGGTAAATTTCTTAATCAAAACATAAAGGGGTGTAACTTGACTATTAATAAAGTAAAAGATGAACTTCGAAAAATGGGATATCAGGATGAAAGTAATATTTTACTAGCTGTTTATTCTAATAAACAAATCTTATTTTATGAAAAAGATGTTGATACTAAAAATCATTCTTTATTAGAATGATTTTTTACTGTCAAATTTTTGAGAAAATGTCAGTAGTTAGATAACAACAAAGGAAAACCTTTGTTGTAAAAATATGGTACATAGGAAAAGTTAGTCAAGGGTCAAGATAAACGACCAAAGTCGCCCTTGACTAACAACCATGAAAATAAGAATAGGTACA
>JAAWCL010000083.1 GCA_022793235.1 Bacilli bacterium
TGTTTTTTGCAAAAATGGACAAACTCTTATATATCAAGAGGTTTGTCCATTTTTTTTGTTCAGTTTACAATAAATCGGAAATTCGGTTTTCTGTACACTTTGACGACCAGATTTTTTGAGGTTTTGAGACTAATCTTATATGCAATTTTTTTCTATGATACGTACTAATTGATAATCTATACAAATATAATTATTTGTAGTTATATATGTGCTTATTTTATTATATTATTAATGTTCTATATATTTATCTAAATTACTATCTTTAATAACTAATCCTCTTGAAGCAAATGCAGCTCTAAATTGCTCAATAGGTATAAAAGCATTTTCTTGAGTTGACTTTTTTCTACCAGATGGATTATGTATCATAAAGCCTAAGCATTCTTTACCACTCCACTTAAAACCAGTAATAACAACTAAATGTCCTCCTTTTTTATTAAGTGGACACGCTTTCATATCAAAACGAATTACACCTGGATGAACAGAAGCAATACTAAAAATATTATTTATAACATTAAGACATAAGTCATTTTCGGTAAGAGATGAACAAACATTACCATCTAAACCATATTCTTTTACAAGTTCTATTAATGGTTCATAATACCAACCTTTATCTATAAAATTTCCCAATTCATCATAGACTCTGTATCCTCCAAGATTAATAGCTTTTTGAGTTAAGGTAGCAACTGTTTCTGACAAGTTTGGTTTAAATGTATCTAAAATCATTTTTATACAAATTAATCCACATAAACGTTGTGACCAAAATGAATAATCTTCTATAGAATTAAATCCAAAGTTTTTCCATTTAGGATCATCATAAGGAAAAATTTTTTTATCTAATATATCGGAAACAAGTTCTCTACTAGCAAATTGTGAAATATATGGGGGTGAGGGAACTACATAATAGTCTCCAGCAGGTAATGCTAATAATTTTTCAATTTCGCTTAGTTCGTTTTCTTTTTTTATATTCATAAATTATCATGCTCCTATTATTTATTTTTCATATATTATGTTATGATACAAAAAGTTAATTATATATAATTTAACAAAATACGTATATATTATAAAACAAATAAAAATATTGCACAATACTATTAAAGGTATTGCCAGGATAAAGATATAAAAAACAATTTACATAAATTGACTTTTTGCCAGAAATTTGGTACAATGTGTACATAAATATTTAGTAATCTCCAATAAAAAACATCGAAGGAGTTTTAATAAAGTAACTATTAATAAGCATAAGTCAATTGACAAGGAGGAGTATATGAAAGGAAAAAAACGGTTTAAATCAAAATTAGTACTAATATTATTAGGAGTTCTTTTAAGTATTGTAGTTGCTATCATTTTAAGCAAAGTGATATTCAATGAAATATCAAATGAAGAAGAGATGATGAATGAGTACTATAGTAAAAAAGAAAAATATGAATTAATACAATCATTACCAGGAAAAGTGATAGAGGAAGGAAAAGGAATAGATATAAAGAAAATTCCTAGTGATAAGATATACTATCGCATTGAGAATGATGATGAAAATATTATTTTCTATTATTATCTGAAAGATGAGTCAACAAATAAGTATAAACATGATGCAACAATTACTTTATCCAATGAATATATTATTAAAAAAAAGGAATATGGCATTGAAATGAAAAGTTTAGATGAACATATAGAATCTTATAATAATGGATATAAATTAGAGGCTGTATTATTGAGCATATTTATTGTTGTAGCTATATATTCAACTATATTTGGATTTAAATTAGTAATTTCAGCTATAATCACATTAATTAATAAGAGCGATGCAAAATCTAGTAAAAACGAAATGAGTCTTTTTGGAAGAAAGTATTTAATTAATGGATGGAGAAATAGTACACATCTACTAACGGCTAAAGAACTTCATGAAAGAGTAATGAAAGATAGTAAATCTGATTATAATTGGATTGCATCCGCAAGTGAGCTTGTAAGAATATGCAAAAAAACAAGCTTTCCTGCATATTATGCACTTGATATCAAAATTGCTATTTTAAATTGCTTTGCAAACATCGAAAACAGAGCAAACTGTGGAGGTGATCGTTACAGGGATGATCCAGCAGATAAAGAGGCAGTTCAGTACTGCTATAACTCTTTATATGGTAATGACAATGAAAAAGCAATTATAGCAAGAAAAAGATATTTGATTGAAATGATTAAAACAGCTTCTTATGTTAATATTTTTGATTCACTTTATCATCCAGGGCCTACCTACAGAAAATTATGTGAAGACTGGAGAAAATCAAAATTTGATGAATACATTTCTAAAGAAAAAATTGATTTCATACAGTTAGTTGAAACATTAAGCAACAGTTTTGCTGAAGTTGTTAAGGCTGCAGAATCAAAGGGGGATTTTAAAGAGGATGAAAAAAAGAATAAGGAAAGTTGGCAAATGTTATATCATGAAATTATGAAGGACATCTAACATTAAACCGATTAAACTCAAAAAGAAATAGAACTATTTTATAAATATAAAATAGTTCTATTTCTTTTTTTATACAATATAAATTTATTATAGGAAAATAAAAGCCTAAAATAAAATTGGAAAGGGTGTATAAAAATGGACATATATCAGGGAACAGAAAATAAAACAATAAA
>JAAWCL010000084.1 GCA_022793235.1 Bacilli bacterium
ACTTTATAAAATACTTCCTTTTCTAGTTTGACTCTTAGTACTTAAAATTATCTCATCATGCGGTTTATATGGATTCTATGACCCTACTTTCTAAGACTAGATGAATAATAAGATAAGAGACGAGCAGTCATATTATGGATTCGAAGAACCTTGATAAAATCTGCCCAAACTCAAACGCGAATTTTTTATTCTTTCTTATAAGAAAGAATAAAAAATATTCTATCATAAATCATTGAATATTTCTTTCGTTGATTTACATCCAATAGTATACATGATAAAATATTATCCATAAGGGAGGAATATATATGGTATATAACTTTGATGTATATGTAATAAGACATGGTGAAGCCCCATCAAATGTATCAAATATAGTAAGCGGTCGAAGTAAGGAAGGACTAACAGAAAAAGGAATAGAGCAAGCAAAATAAATAAAAGCGAATGGAACTCTCTAAAAGTAGAAAAAACAAAAGAAGGAATAGAAACATTACTGACAGGATTAAAAAGAACAAAAAGCCTTTCAGAAGAAATAAATAACTTTTTCCATCAAAATGGCGAAATCAAACATTATACAAAAACAAAAACTTATTAAAATAGAGCACCATAAAAGTGTTCTTTTTCTATCCTACAATAAAGATTTATATTAACGACTTATAATAATCATCAAAGGAATAAGTATAGAAAGAAATAAAAGAATAAAAGGAAATAAAAAAATACGAACGAAAGCTGCACTTTTATTATCATTATCACTCATAAGCTTACCAGCTAATGTACTTTTAGTAAGACTAGTACCTTTACCAACATTACTAGAGTTAGAATCATTATAATAATCTATTCCTCTATCTCGATTTATCTTAGCATGAATAAAATCACTCAAATATATATATAAATCCTTGACAAATACTCCTTCATAATAGGAAGAAACGTCATCGGGTAAAAAAAGAGAAAAATCATTGAAGTTATTCTTAAGATACTCCCTATTATCAGGATTAATATAATTTAAACAATCGCAGTAAATAGCAAATTCCAAACAGGCCAAATAATAAATATTCTGATTAATATAATGTTCCTTATCATCAGAATCCATTAAACCAAAAAAACGAAAAGAAACACCTCCCATATCTATAAAAATACTATCAATACTAAAACTAGTTATAAAATAATTTTTACTATGCAAATTTCTCATCTGTAAATCCATATTATAAAATATATTCTTTAATTCCCTTAAATCATCTGATTTATTGATATTATGATCATCCAACCAACTCTTTAAACTATCCATACTATCACCTTATTATAATAATATTTTATAATACTTAACTAAAAAAATCTATAAAGAATTGTTATATTTTGTTTTAATACTCCTAAGATGATTATAAACCCCCTTAACATCTATAGATAATAAAGTAGCAATTTCCTTATAAGAGAAACCATTCATTCGAAGCTCAAAAATTTGAGCCTGTCTTACAGATAAAGAATTTTTAAAATCAATAATCTTTTTTATATCTTCATTAAAAATAACACTGTGACAAACATCTTCCCCAGAAGAAATAACATCAGAAAGATATATATTTTCATAAAGTTCTGTTTCCAATGAAATAGAAGTAGATAATAATAAATTTTTTTTAGCCAAAAGTCTTTGACAATAATCCTTAATCTTACTTTCAACACAAAGAATACAATAAGTATAAAAAGTAACATCACGATGAAAGTCAAAATGACTAATTGCATAATCAAACCCAAGAAATGCTTCTTGATATAAATCATCTCTATCAATAGAAAGTGTAGAATAAAACTGTAAATACTTATTACACAATCTATTCATCACATACTTATATTTATCATACATAATAGACTTATAGCCATCATTTTCATCTTCTATTAAATATAAAATTTCATAATCATTAATACTTTTATAATCCATATACCCTACTTTCTGTTGCGAATCACCTCATAAATCATAATACCAGCACTAACAGAGGCATTTAAACTATTAATATCTCCATACATAGGAATACTAGCAATAAAATCACAATTTTCACGAACAAGTCTGGACATACCACTACCTTCATTACCAATAACTAAACAAATCTTTCCACTATAATCAATAGTTTTAAAGTCATCACCATCCATGTCTGTACCAACAATCCAAAATCCATTTTTCTTAAGCATATCCATTGTCTGAACCAAATTATGAACTTGAATAACCTTAGTTCGTAACAAAGATGCTGCACTAGTCTTCATAACAGTAGCATTTATTGGAGCACACCGATCTTTAGGAACAATAATCCCATCTACCCCAGCCGCTTCACACGTTCTAAGAATAGCACCTAAATTATGTACATCTTCAATATGATCAAGAAGAACAAAAAAACGACCAACAGAAATCTCCTCTTCAAAAGAATAATAAACATAATCCACAACATCTAAAATTATACCCTGATGTATACCATTTACAAGCTTATCCATATCCTTCTTATTTCTGAATTTATAAGAAATATTATATTTTTTAATAATAGAAATGATATTTTTATCATGAATATCTTCCTGAATAATAATATTTCGAACACTTTTAGGTGCAAATTTTAAAGTTTCATAAAAAACATTTCTGCCATAAATTAACATACTTTTCCTCCTAAAATAGTTTTCATAATACATTTTATTCTATCTTGATCACCCATTAAATCCAAATATCCAAGCAACGCTTCTAACCCCGTAGCATGCTTATAAGTTACGATATCACAGTTTTTTGGATGTCTATTACTTTTATAATTACGAGCTCTTCTAATAACAGCAAGCTCTTCTTCCGTAAAAAAATCTGCATTAGAGAGTTCTTGTAAAAAAGATGCCTGTGCTTTAGCAGACACATAAGAAACAGAATTTTTTTGCAAAGACTCAACATTACTTATACCACTTTCCACTAGAAAATGGCGAACATAACTTTCATAAATTACATCACCTAAATAAGCCAGTACAAGTACATTAACCTCAACTACATTCATATATTCACCTCAACAAAAAAGAAAAAATTCTAAATAAGTTCATATTTAGTACCTTCTCTGGTATCAATAAGCCTAACTCGCATTTCTAAAAGTTCATCTCTTATTGTATCTGCTTTAAGAAAATCTTTATTTTTTTTCGCTATATTTCTTTCATCTATTTTTTTCAAGATTTTATCCTCTAAAGAAGAAGGTATAGAAACATCCTCAAATACAGTAAGATTTAAAGATAAAATAGCATCCATCTTTTCAACTAAATAGTATTTAGTAGCATCATTCAAAGTACTATCTTTCAAAACATCATATAAAACTGTAAGCATCAAAGAAGTATTAATATCATTAGAAAATGCATCCTTAAACTCATTCATATAAGAAAGAACATGCTCTTCAAAAATCTCTCCTTCTTTTAATAACGCTCTAACCTTAGATTTTAATTTAGTAAACGCCTGTTTAGCTATATCTAAAGACTCATAGCTAAAAACTAAAGGATTACGATAATGACTATTAAGGCAAAAATAACGATAATCAAGTGGACTATATCCTTTTTCTTTAAGTAAAGAAACAGTTAAAAACTCACCACTAGATTTACTCATTTTTCCAGATTGATCATTTAAATGTGCACCATGACACCAATAATTACACCATTTATGACCAAAATAGGCCTCACTTTGAGCAATTTCATTTGTATGATGTGGAAAAATATTATCAACACCACCACAATGAATATCTAAATATTCTCCAAGTGTCTCATAAGAAATACCAGAACACTCTATATGCCACCCAGGATAACCAACACCCCAAGGAGAATTCCATTTCATAACTTGATCTTGAAACTTAGAAAGAGTAAACCAAAGTACAAAATCAGCAGGATTTTTCTTAAATACATCTTCTTCTACTGTATCTCTAACTCCTACCATCAAATCTTCCTGATTTTTACCTAATAACCGATAATAATCTTTTGCTTTAGATACATCAAAATAAACATTACCATTCGATAAATAAGCATAACCATCATCTATCATTTTTTCTATCATTTTTATATAAGTAGAAATATGATCACTAGCCTTTTCAACAATAACAGGTTTTCGAATATTTAAATCTTCCATATCATTAAAAAAAGCGTTAGTATAAAAATCAGCAATCTCATATACAGTTTTATTTTCACGCCTAGCACCTTTAAGCATTTTATCTTCACCAGTATCTGCATCACTTGTAAGATGACCCACATCTGTAATATTCATAGCACGCAAAACTTTATAACCAAGCATCTCTAATCCTTTTTCTAATATATCTTCAAAAATATAAGAACGTAAATTTCCAATATGAGCAAAATGATAAACAGTAGGTCCACAAGTATACATACGAACCACACCTTCTTCTTTTGGAACAAATTCTTCAATTTGTTTACTTAAAGTATTATAAATTTTCACAGTATCACCATCCATTAAATATATATGCATTATACCATAGAAACAAAAGAAACAAAATAGTATTTACTTGAGCAAAAAATAAGGTATAATTAAATAAATGATAAGGAGAAAATTATGAAAGGTAAATTAATTATAATACCAAATAAAACAATAGAAGAAGAAAAGTTTGAGTTAGATATAACTGAAGATGAATATCACCTAAGTGGTTATCAATCTTTCTCAGATAAATATGATTTAGGATATAAATTTTCAGAAGAAGAGCATCAAATAGCACCACTTGAAATAGCAGAAGATGGACATCTTTCACTAAAAACAACGGAAGAAGAATCTACATTGATTTTTTATCTACCAGAAATCATTACAGAAAGACAAATGAATTATGTGAAAAACAATATAACAAAATTTCAAAATTATAAAATAGTAGGAAGTTACAGTATTAGAAAAATTGATCAAAATATATATAAAGAAGAAATTATGGGATTAAACAATACATTACAAAAGATAAAACAAAAATATGAACAAAATTTAATAAATAAAAATAATCATACATTATAAAAAGAATTATGAAAAATTTATACTTCTAGTCCCATAAGACAAATCTCATTTTTACCATTAATAATCATATCAAGTATATATCTATTAATGACATCCTCAATGATTTTATCTACTTTCCTAGCACCATATTCCAAATAGTTACTCTTTTTAATTATTTTATCCACAATATCTGTTGAAAAAGAAAGAACAATATTCTTCTTATTATACTCATTCTGCATAGTTTTTAATTTAGTAACAACAATCTTTTTCATATTATCATAACTTATAGATTTAAAAGTAAATACTTTATCAACACGATTTAAAAATTCCACAGAAAAGAAATCTTTCATATCTGTATTTGTATTCACCTCATTAAAACCTAAATTCTTTTTTCCACATCCAATATTAGAAGTCATAAAAATAATAGTATTTTTAAAATTGATTTCTCTTCCTAAAGCATCATGCATAACACCATCATCAAGTACTTGTAAAAAAAGTTTAACAACAGAAGGATGAGCCTTTTCAACCTCATCAAGAAGCAAAACAGAATGTGGATTATTTCTTACTTTTTCTAAAACAAAATTCATATCATCATAACCCACATATCCAGGAGGAGAGCCTATGATTTTACTAATAGAATGCTCTTCTTTATATTCGCTCATATCAAGTCGAATAAAATTATCACCACCAAATAAACCTTCTGCATATTCTTTAACAAGCATAGTTTTCCCACAACCTGTAGAACCCACAAGTAAAAAGGAATGTGCCCGATCACGAGAAATACCAGACTTCATAAGTTTAGTAAAATTACACAACTCTTCAATAATCTCTTCCTGTCCAACAATAGCAGAAGTAAGCCTCTTCCTTAATTTATTAACAATAACATTATTATTCTTACTTATTTCATATATAGGTATTTTAGTTTTTAGCTCAACCACTTCAGACACTTGCTTTTTAGTAATAGTAACCATCTTAACATTTCTACAAGACTTTAATGTTTTTCTATTTATTAAATCCTCTAAAACACATTGTTCATTCTTAAGAAAGGCAGCCTTTTTAAAATCCTGATTCATAACAGCATCATTTTTACTTTTAATAATACTTTTAAGTTTTTTATTCAAATCTTTAACTTCTCTTTCTACCTTTCCAACATTAAGACTTGCTTTAGCACAAACCTCATCTAAAATATCAATAGATTTATCGGGATTTTTTTGATTACAAATATAACGATCTGTTAATTGAACAATATAAGAAAGTACATCATCACTAATCTTAACATGATGATAATCAGAATAAATAGGTCTAAGACTCATAAGTATTTCTAATGTACTATCACAAGTAGGTTCTTTAACCTCTACCTTTTGAAATCTTCGATCAAGTGCCTTATCTTTTTCTATACTTTGCTTATATTCACCTGTAGTTGTAGCACCAATAATCCGAATCTGTCCACGTGCAAGACTAGGTTTCAAAATATTAGAAGCATCTATTGCACCCTCTGCTCCTCCTGCACCAACAATAGTATGTATCTCATCTATAAATAAAATAATATTACCATCACTTTCTACCTCTTTCAATATTTTATTTATTCTCTCTTCAAATTCTCCACGATATTTAGTACCAGCTACCAAACTTGCAATAGAAATAGATAATATTTTTTTATTTTGTAGAAATTTAGGTACATCACCATTGACTATTCTACGAGAAATTTCTTCAACAATAGCAGTTTTTCCAACCCCAGCCTCTCCTATTAATAACGGATTATTTTTACATCTACGAGAAAGAATTTCAATAATTCGATTTACTTCCATATCTCTACATACAACAGGATCTATTTCTTTAGACATGGCTTTTTTATTAAAATTAACAGAAAACTCATTCACAATAAGTCTCTTCTCTTTTTTATTTTTTTTAACTAAAAGCTTACTATTAAATTCATTATATAAAGAATCTATATCAATTCCCATACCTATAAGAATTCGAATAGCAACACCATCTCCTTCTTCAAGCATTGATAGAAATAATTGTTCCACACCAACCTCTTTTATTCCCTTTTCTTTTGTATCAAATATAGCATTCTCAATTATTTTTTTTAATAAAGGTGTATATAAAAACCAATTATTAGATTTACTCCCCATCCCAACAACACGAACAATCTCATCTCTAAAAGTTTCATAAGTAATATCAAAACTCTTTAATTTATTAGTAATAAATTGTTTCTTATTAGAAAGAATCGCTAAGAATAAATGTTCACTTCCCACATAAGGATGTTTTAATTGAACCATTTCATCTTTTGCAAGTAATAAGGCTTTTTGAGCTTCTTCACTAAATTTTGAAAACATATTTATCTCTCCCTTTCTATTACATTTTATGTTTATTTTAACCAAAAAGGCAATAAATTATGTTCCAAAAAAAGTGACAAAAAAAAGAAGTCCAAAGACTTCAATTTAATTATATAAGTACTAATATAGTAAATAAAATTAGTAATATAACAAGTATCTCTAAAGCAAGTTTCCAAATATTTTTAAACCATTCTTTAAAAGATACATTTAAGTAAGCCAAAGTAGCCATAAGTACTACACTAGTAGGTGCAAGTAACATAACAAATCCATATATAGATTGGAATATCACCCAAATAATAGTATAAACATTCTTATCTTTTACAATACTAACCAAATATGGAACAGCAGAATTAAATGTATACATAGGATCTGCATTAAATATACTTGCAAGCATAGCTACCAAACTGGCAGTAAAAGCATTAAACCCTTTAGTCAATTCAATTATAGATTTATAAATAACTAATTGGAATGGATGATAAGTAACAATTACTAAACCTGTATAAATAAGTAAAAGAATAACTGCAGGTTGTAAAGCTTCTTTTCCACCTTTAATAAATTTTTGTAATAAATCATTAAACTTAATTTTATAAATAAGAGCTAACAGAATAGTAGCCATCAAAATACATAAATTAAGTTCTGTAAGCGACCAATTTCCAAATGAATTAACTGTACCAAGTAATTTACCAAATAATGTAAATCCTCCTATTTTAAATCCTGTTACAGCACTAGTAGCAGTATCAAATATATCTAGTTTGAATACACCAGACCAAGATATAAAGGCAAGTATCATAATTAATAATAGAACATCAAGTACAAGAACTAAAGGCCAAACTTTTACATTCTTACTATCTTTAGCCTTCACCTGTTCAGGTACATAATTAAGAAGTTCATTATCACTTGACTTTTTAGGCATCTTCTTAATATACATCATAGTATTAAAAATAAGAAGAATAAGACCAAGAACTAAAATAATAATTTTAGTAACAATCCCATCATATACATCAAGAGATAAAACACTTGCAA
Organism: Bacilli bacterium; assembly: GCA_022793235.1. Lineage (GTDB taxonomy): Bacteria > Bacillota_I > Bacilli_A > RF39 > UBA660 > UBA2730. The sequence goes on from JAAWCL010000084.1 coordinate 8,323, forward strand.
GTACACCTGTATTATTGTAAGCAAGGGTTGTTCCCATAAGACCTACACAAACACTTCCAACAGTAGTAAATATAGCAACTATTTTATCATATCCCATTAAGAATACTAACGAAATAACAAATGGGAAAAATAATAGTAAACCATAATTTAAACCACAAATGGAAGTAATAACAGCAAATAGTATCATGATAATAGAAATAGCAATCATAGAATGACTCTTAAATTTATTAGCAAGCTTATCAAGTAAGATTCTATAAGCACTAATACAATTCAAAACACCATAAAAGCCACCTACTATCAAGACATAAACAGGTACATACCCAAAATATTGTAAAGCTGTCATAGGATAATTTACAATATCGAATAATCCCATCTGTATACGACCTTGTGTTACATAACTAGTTTGAAAATAAGCTGTAGGTAAAATCCAAGTAAGTAATAAAAATACTGCTAATGTACATAAAACAACTTTAAGTGCATTATGTCTTTTCATAATCTCTCCTCCCACTCTCATTATACTATAATATCGTTATAATACAAGAGTTTTAAAAGCATTTTAGTGAAAATAAAGTGAAAATTACTCCATTTATCCAAGAAAAAAGAGAAAAGAATAAGAATTAGATATATTTTTAACTAAATACTTAAGAATCACTCTAAAATTTTGTAATTGACTTTGTCTAAGATATGCTAAAACAAAAAAGACAGAATCAAAATTACTCCATATTAGATGATGTCTCCAACTTATTTTGGTTGGACATTTCTTGATGTTATTATTATTAACCCAAATACCCCTAATACATATTATTTTTAATAACAATCATTATAAGTAAAATAACTACTAAGATACATGAGAAATACTAGTTTAAAATAAACTATATAGTCCACTTCCTCTAAGTGGAGACTACATCTAACAATTAAGATTACATCTCAAAAAAAAGAATATTAAATAATATAAAAAAATATAGAAAAAATAGCCATCTAACACAACAAGAATTAGCAGACAAATCAAATTTAACTATGAATTATATCGCAAAAATAGAAAGCAAAAAAATGCAACGAGGACTTTCTATAGTAGCTCTAGGAAGAATTGCAGATGCCTTAAAAATTGATATTAAACAATTATTTAATAATCAAAAATAAAAAAACAGGAAATAAACAAAAAATAAGGCATCTACTAAATACAATGCTTTTTTATTCTAAGAAAAAAAGAGCAATTGCTCTAATTTTCTTCCTTTTCTAAAGGTCTCATAAGTGGAAACATAATAACATCACGAATATTATCACTACCTGTAATTAACTGTATAATACGATCAATTCCCATACCCCAACCAGATATAGGAGGCATACCATATTCCATAGCATGAATATAATCATGATCCATTTCCATCGCCTCTTCATCTCCAGAATCTTTTAATTGCCCTTGTTCTATAAGACGCTTTTCCTGTTCTATAGGATCAACAAGTTCACTATAACCATTAACAATCTCAGCACCATTCACAACAAGTTGAAAACGATCAGTAATAGAAGAATCTTTATCATTTGTTCTAGCAAGAGGAGATAAACTAACTGGATGTTCTACTAAGTAAATAGGCTTCTCAATATGTGGTCTAGCTACCTTTTTATAAAGATAATCTACTAAATTACCATACCCTAAATTCTCAATAGGTGTATCACTATCAAGTTCAATACCATCCTCTTTTATTTTAGCAACTAATTTTTCACTGGTATCATAATCTTTAATATCAATAGACGCATATTTCAAAATAAGTTCTCTAAAAGATACTTTAGGCCAATCACCTGACATATCAATCATCTTATCTCCAATAGGAATAGTAAGCGTTCCAAATACATTTTGAATAATTGTTTGAAGCATATTTCGAATAAACTTCATATTATCCTCATAATTATAATAAGCCTGATAAGCCTCTATCATAGTAAAATCTTGTAAATGACTTCCATCAATACCTTCATTCCTAAAACATCTACCAATTTCAAATACCTTAGGCATACCAGCGATAACTGACCGTTTCATATAAAGCTCTGGTGCAATCCGAAGATAAACATCCATATCATAAGCATTATGATGACTAACAAAGGGTCTTGCTACTGCCCCACTCGCTTTATTATTTAAAATAGGAGTTTCTATTTCATAATAATCAAAAGAATATAAATAATTTCTAAGTTCTCGAATGAAATTCATACGAATTTTAAAACGATTTCGTGTATCCTCATTCATAATCATATCTACATATCGATGTCTATAACATTGTTCAGTATCAACTAAACCATGAAACTTTTCTGGAAGAGGTTTTAAAGCTTTTCCTAAAAAAGTAAAAGTCTCTGCTCTAAGAGTTTTTTCCCCAGTCTGTGTAGTAAAAATCTCTCCACTTACACCAATAAAATCTCCAATATCAACACTAGTCTTAAAAAAAGTATAAACTTCTTCCCCTAAAGTATCAACCTTTAAAGAAACCTGTAAATCACTATCTATATCTCTAAGACGTAAAAAACTCATCTTTCCCATCTTACGCATAAAAACAATTCTACCCGCAACAGAAATACCATTTATACCATCCTCTAACTTAGAAGCTGAAAGTAAACTATGTGTAACCTCATACCTTTCTGGATAAGGATTACAATACTCTCTTATACCATCTAACTTTTCTCTTCTAACTCTTTCTTGTTCACTTAATTCTGACATAATTCTACCTCACTTCCATATATATTTGTCCGAACAACTTTTGTTTTTCCAATAAAATCAGCAAGTCCTCTTCCATCTTTTCTTATAAATATCATAAATACTGTCACAAGAAGGAAAAAATATTGAATACCTTCTAATAACATTGTCCCATACATATAAATATTCTTATTAAAAAGAAGCAATATAGAAACCAAAATATTAAGAAGGATTAAATGATTAAAAAGCTCCCTAAT
>JAAWCL010000239.1 GCA_022793235.1 Bacilli bacterium
GCAGGCTGAAGGAAGATTTTGTAACGGACGGTCAGGTTGCTTTGACGAAGGGTTCCATCATTTTCTATGGCGATTATAAGGGCGATCCGTCTTACAGCGTTGTGCTCCTGAAGGATCAGAACGGCCGTATTATCAACGGTGAGCAGCTTATTCTTGCCAGCGTGACAGAGACCGGATACCTTGGCGAAACCAGCGACGGCCGCTGGGTCTACAGCGTGCAGGAAGCGGATCTGACCGGCGTTACCGATGTGATCGCCGAGCTGTACCGCGTGCAGGACGCCCTTACGATGGTGGGCCAGCGCCTGACCAGTACCTCTCTGCATATGACCCTGCCCGATACCTGCCCCGATGTGATCCTCGACAGCAACACAGAGCATGTTGCCGCTCGTGTGGCCGATGCGGGTCGTGCGGTGGTACTCGATGATATTGCCGCTGAGATCACCGCCGGTGAAGCGCAGACTACTGCCCTGGCCTATGGCGACACAGGCAGCACTGAAGGGGAGATCATTGGCCGCGTGAAGCTGACCGCGGGCGAAGGCACGGTGGATTTCGAAGCCATGCGCCAGGGAACCTCCATCGCCATGCAGGTGGAGTTTACCGGGATCCCGAAAAATATGCTGATCGAGGGCTTTGCGGGAGATGAGAAGGTGTTCAGAACCTCCCGCTATGATTCCGAAACCGGCGTCCTTCGGCTGTACGGCGTAAAGCGCTCCGGCACTTACAACGGAGGCCTCTTTGCCGGGCGGATCGCCGGGCTGGCGGAAGGCACCACGGTAACGGCTGTGGCTTCCGATCTGTTTGCCACTTCTTCGCCTCTTCAGGTGGATAACGATATCAAATGTGAGATTACCCTTACGGCCGGCAGCAAGCCCGGCACAGGCGAAGAGACCCCCGGAACGGACGAAGAGCTTCCAGGCGAGGAAGGGAAGCTTCCCGCGTTTACCGATGTACCGGCAAACGCCTGGTATCTGGAGGATCTGAAGTGGGCTTATGCCAACGGCGTGATGTACGGCACCTCTGAGACAAGGTTCAGCCCAAATGCGGCCATGACCAGAGGTATGCTGGTGGCCACACTGTACCGTATGGAAAAATCCCCCGAGGTTCCGTCCTACAATCCCTTTGCCGATGTGAACAGCAAAGAGTACTATGCCAACGCGGTAAAGTGGGCGTATGGAAATAAGATCGTGGCAGGCTACTCCTCCACAAAATTTGCTCCCGAGAAGCCGGTCACCAGGGAAGAGACGGTAGCGATCCTGTATCGGTACGCTCAGTACAAGAAGCGCGATACCAGCGCCTCCGCCGACCTTTCCGGTTATAAAGACGTAAACCGGGTGCAGGCATACGCTCTGCCCGCTATGAAGTGGGCCTGTGCCGCTGAGATCGTTCACGGCACGACCGCCACAACGCTTTCCCCCCAGGGAAAAGCCACCCGGGCAGAGGTAGTCGCTCTGCTGCACCGGTTCTAAAAAAAGCGCGGGGCCGCAATAGTCCTTGCGAGAAGAGTAAAAAGCCGCTGCAAAGTCAAGTGCTTTGCAGTGGCTTTTTCGCTTTTTAGATACCATAATACAATGAGCAATGAGGAAGGAGCTAGCGGCGAGGCGCCGCGTCCACTCGTGCCCCTGCTCGGTGCAGGAAAATGATTTCTGAC
>JAAWCL010000145.1 GCA_022793235.1 Bacilli bacterium
AGAAAAAGAAATAAAACATGATGTTAATATACTAGCAGAAGATATTGTGATTAAACCAGAGGAAACCATAGAATTTGAAATTGATACAACTGTAAGTACAGAATTAATGATAGAAAAAGAAATTGAAAATTATGTCGTAGTAGAGGGATTTAATATATATGCAGAAAGTAATAAGATTTCATTTTTGATTGAAGTTGAGCCAAATGAAGATGAGGATCCAGGAAAAAATGAAGATGACGATAAAGTTGACGTAGATCCAGGTATAAAGGACGAATTTGGAGAAGATCCTGGTGATGATGACAATAATGGTGACAATAACGGAGACAACAATGGTGATAACAATAATGGAGATAACAACGATGATAATAACCATGACGACAATGATAACAATGATAATAATCAGAAAGAACCAGATGATGATAGTAATACCTATAAAATTTCTGGAACAGCATGGATAGATTCTAATGCAAATGGACAACGAGATAGTGAAGAGGCGAAAATTTCAAACATGCCGGTTGTGTTAATAAATGAAGAAACAGGAGCAGAAAATTCTGCAAAAACAAAAGAAGATGGAAGTTACTCTTTTGAAGAGGTAAAACAGGGAAGATATATATTCGTATTCCGTTATAATACAAACAAGTATACAGTAACAGCTTATCAAAAAGAAGGTGTGGCACAAAACAGCAATTCAGATGTTATGTATAGTGTTATGAATATACAACGCCAAGAAGTACCTGTTGCTAAGACAAAGACTTTAGAATTACAGACACAAGATTTAGAAAATATAGATGCAGGATTTATGGAAGGAAAGAAATTTGATTTAAAGATAGACAAAAGTATTCGTCAAATTACCATAAAAAATAATGCTGGAACAAAGGTAAATTCTTATCAAAACAGTAAACTGGCTAAAGTAGAAATTGATGCAAAACAAATGGAAAGTAGTAATATTGTGATACAATATAATATTGCGGTAACCAATCAAGGGGAAGTAGCAGGATATGCGAATGAAATTATTGATTATTTACCAAAAGATTTAACATTGAATAAAGCAGATAATCAATCTTGGTATGCATTAAAAGATGGTTCAATTGGAACAAAAGAATTAGCAAATCAAATCATTAGTCCAGGAGAAACCAAGAATATAACATTAACCGTTAGTAAAAAAATGACACAAGAGAATACAGGAACCATTACAAACAAAGTAAGAATAGGAAAATATACAAATGATTATGGAAGTGAAGATATAGATAATCAAAATAATGAAAGCCAAGCAGATGTAATTGTATCGGTAAGAACAGGACGTATCATTCTTTACATATCTTTGGCGATTATAATTATTATGATAATAGCAGTAGGTGTATATTTTATTAAAAAAGAAGTTTTATAGGGAAGGAGGTAAGTATGAAAAAGCTAATAGTAACAATAATAGCAATGCTATTTGCAGTATTATGTATTCCAAATTGTTCAAGAGCAGCATTTTATACTGGTTCTAAATCAATTGGTGGTATATATACAGCTATGCGTAATAATGGAAGTGCATGGTTAAATGCAGATATAACAGGACTAAATAATTCATTAGGATGGTCAGAAGTATGGAATCTTAATGGAATTGCCAATGGTTATAAAAGTTCAGTTGTTTGGTCAACAGGTGGATCTTGTTGTGGACATGGTAGTGAAGCAGTAGGAACGAATCAGCGTAAAATAATGATAATTGATATAAATGAAGCTACAACGAATAATAAATTAAGATATTTAGCATATGCTATTTTATATTCAACATATAAGGATGAACATACAACACAACAACATATTGGTAGTGAAGGGACTCCAGGAACACCAGTAACATTTAAAGGGAAATGGGCAATTACCAATTGGTTACATAGGAATAAAACATCTTATGGGATAAAGGTTCAATTTACAACACCAGGTGTACAAAATTATGACGAAAATTATGGTGCATTGACAATTGGAAATAAAACATATAGTGGTGTAAATGAATTCGTAGAGGACGGAGTCGGAAAATTACAAATTGATAATACAGAAATGAAAGAAGATGAAGAGGATGGACATCCATTAAAGATATGGGAAACAGAAAAAGATGGAGATAACTGTACCGTTATAGGACCTTATCACTTAAATATAGATGGAGGTTTGGAAAGTGCAAAAATGAAATTTGTTAATAATAGTGGTGACACAAAAGAACCTTCAGCAATCGGATATTGTACAACAGTTAATGGAAATCTAAAAAAGTTTAATCAATTGAAGACGTATTCTGCTACAAATAGATTTTATTTAGTATTTTCAGGACACTTGAAAGGAAGAATTAAAACGTTAAACAGTATTACTTTACGCCAAAAAGTAGGAGCAATTAAAGCAAGGTTAGTTTTCTCAGAAGCAGGAGGTGTTGGACAAGATGTAGCTATTTTCTATGGAGAAGGAGCAACCAAAGAAAATACATTAACATTACCAAAACCACAAACAACGCTAGAATTAGTGAAAATAGATGCAGACACAGAGGAAGAATTATCACAAGTAAGATTAATTCTTAAAAATTTAGACAAAGGAAAGTATTTGAAAATTAAAAGTGGTGAGATTAATTGGGTAAATAATGTTGGAGAAAATGCTAGTGATGAAAACAGTGCAACAAGATTAAAATCAGGACAAATTATTAAAGGAATTCCTGCAGGGAGATATGCATTATATGAAATTAAAAGAGAAAATAAGTTTTATGCATATTGTAATTGGGAGAATTTAATTACGGTAAAAGAGGAATTTACCATTGAGAAATGGGATTATAAAGTAATTACAGCAAGAAACAAGAAAAAATTTGGATATGCAACAGTAAAAAAAGTTGATGCAGATACAAAAAGAGAATTAAAAAAAGTAAAATTCGTTCTGCATAATGTAGATACAGGAAAATATGTAGTAGATGGAAAAAATACAACAACAAAACCAAACCAATGGTCAAGTACAGGAATTGC
>JAAWCL010000007.1 GCA_022793235.1 Bacilli bacterium
ACGACAAAACAAAATTGAGATAAAACAATATTATGAATGATTAAATCATAATTCTGCTTAATATAAAGATAAGCATCATTATAATTTTCTAAAAACAACGAAAACGTTTTATAAGTAATTTTTCCACAATCAAGCTGTTCCTCAAATCTTTCTAAAATATTATCCATAACAAACTCTCCCAAAATTTCACAAAAAAAATAAAATTACAGATGTACTGTATTTTTTCTTTCCTCTTGATACCGATTTTCAAATTGATCGGTCAACTCACCAATAAGAATAATATCAGGATCATTTTCATAATAGATATAATCATCATCTAATACAACTATTTCACCTTGATCTAAAATTTTCTCTGGAACACTTTCATCTTTTACAATTCCTAGATGATCTCCTAAATCTCTATCCCAATATTTAGTGTTAGCCCGCATAAGTATTCCAACATTTTCTTTCTTTACATCACCCCAAATATAACCATCATTTCGAAACTCTTTATAAACTTGATACAATTCTTCTAAAGAAATAGGAGTATTTGTATCAACAAATTCAGTAACAGACAAAAATCCACTTTTTTCAATTCCTGGAGTCAAAGTACTTAAATCAACTCTAATTAATGGTTGCAAAATTCTAGGATGATAAGGAATAGAATAGGTTTCACGCCTATTACTGCACTTAAATACTTTACTTCCAATCTGAAAAGCTCCAGAAAATGACCCTGATTGCAAAATATCAATATCAATATAATCTAATTTTTCATATTCTAATATTTCATCAATCAATAAAATCAAACTAGAAAAAATAACATCAGAATACCTACTTTTTTTAATATAAGGAAAATATCGAACAAAAATATTTTCAAGATATTGCCTCTTATTCTCTCTAATTTTCGTAGCAAGTTTATTATAAAAAAGTACATTCATATTTTTATACTCTAAAAGAACAAATAAAGAAGAAATAGGAACAATCTCTAAAAGTTGACAAGTATTTTTTTCAAAAAAAGAATTTCTTTCTTTTTCATCCATATCATAAACATAAAGATGAAGTACCTTCTCTAACATCCTAGATTGATAAGCACAAGTTTTTAAATTATAAAAAATTTTTTCTTTCAAAAAAAATTTAATATCACACTCTGTATATAAATATTCAAAAGCAGAATCAAAAGGACCAACATACCCCATAATTCTTTCATAATGATCGATAATATAAGAAACACCAGAGGATTGGATAAATTGTATAAAAGAATCTACACGAATATATTTATCAGTTTGAATAGAATATTCTAAAATATTTTCCATAATTATTCCTTTACAATCCAAAATGTAGGTAAATCTCTAAGTCCATTTTTTCCAGCAGCAACAGGTTTATTAATAATTTCATTATGAATAACAAGTTCAGTAGAACTACCACCATCCATATTCGCAGCATTCACTGCACCATAATTTTCCATCACTTCAGTAAGATCAGACATATCCGCACCAATACTAGAAGGTATTCTACCATTAATAATTAGAAATAATACAATTCCATCTTTTCTTTGACCAATCGCAGTACGAGGAGCAATACCCCATCCACCATTACCTCTTACAAAACTACTTTTACCATTTACGATTAAATAAGGGCCAAACTCAACACAATCACGAATACCTTTCTTTAAAGCTTCTTGAGCACTATATCGGCCAAGAACTAATTTATTATCCTTATCAAAACCAACAATTCCCCCACCTACATTAGCTTTCCTATAATCTCCTATCAACTTTCCATTAGAAATCACAACACCATGTGGAACACCACCATTACTATTCCAATCAGGATCATAAAATCCCCCAGCATTAATAGCAATAACGGCATCCTCATTTTTTGCAACAGTTGTAATTGCCTCTCCACGAGTACCAATATATCGACTTGTTGCAAGACTTACTTTACTTGGATCATATATGGCAACTAAATAACCTTTATAGCCAGTTCCATTAATTTCGATCACCTTATATAAATCATTATCTTTATCCTTTTTTAGTATCTGTTCCTCATATTTGTTTTTATAGACTTTCATATTACGACCATACTTTTTTATTTTAACTAAATTTGTATTTGTATTTTCCTTTGATTCAATAACCTCATTCATAGCTAAAACCTTTTGAATCACTTCATCACTGTAAAACCATTTAGCAAGATATTGATGAGACATAGTTGTCATACTAGTAGTAATCCAAAAATTCCTAAATCCATCATAAGGACCATAAAGCAAGAAAATAAAAGATAAAACAAAAGCTAAAAAACTTCCTCCAATACACAAAAATATTTTTTTATTCTTACTACATTTTTTTACCTTAAATTTCCTTACCATATTACTACTCCCTACCACTATATTCTTTATCTTTATTAAAATCTATATACTTTTTATCGGTTTTATATTCCAAAAGACCTTCATCAGTATGACCATTTTCTTTTAAATAATCATTATAATCATCAAGCAACTCATTATATTTTTCCACATCATTTACAAAACTATTCATAACCTCTTCATAAAGCTGTTTAAAAGTAGAACATTTATTATTTATAGAAGAATCAGAATAATAAGTATCACAATGACTTTTTAATTTTAAAGATTGATCTACCACTTGATCTACATTTTTTTCAAGCTCTTGCATAGTATTATTAAACTTCTCATAACTATCTTTTAAAGAATCATAATAAGTATCCTGAAATACAACTTTATATACCTGATCCCTAACATCATTAAAAGTTAATACTTGATCTTCAAAAAGATCATACTCTTTTACAATCATATTCATGATTTTCTTAGTCTCCAATTGATCTTTCTTCAAACTATTTACAAAAAAAGAAACAAGACCTAAAAAAATACCAAGAACAACTATTACAATAACAATAATTTTACTACTTTTCATTACTACAACACCACCATACCTTTTCATTGTACCATATAAAAAAACAAAAGAATATCTATTTTAAAAAAAATTAGCAATAAAAGTAGGACAAGAAAAACACAAAATAAGATATATTTATATGAATTCCACCAGCTAATATGACTCTTTTCTTGAATATAAGAATCAATCATTTTAACAAATTTCTGATTATTGGAAGTATATTTTTTTGCTTTAAAGGTAGCACACTTTTTAATTAAAAGACCTAACTCATCAAAATTAATAAGAGATAAGATATAACCTCTATTAGAAAACTCTTTAATAATTTGTACTTGATGATCATTTGTATGTTCCAAATACCGTGATAGACGGGCAGCTGCAATAACAGGTTTCTGATAAGAAAGAGCAGATAAAATGCTTCCTACTCCTCCATGAGTAATAATAATGCGAGCCTTTTTCATAAGAGAATCCAGATCATTTTGACTAACTAAATCAAAAATTTTCATATTTTCAGAAATATATTTTGTATATCCAGCCTGTACAATAACATCCTCCTGAATATTTCCAGAAACAATCTCTTTATCAACAGCATCAAGAAGTCTTTTAAAACTTTTATCTTGTGTACCAAGAAGAACAAGTATCATTAAAAAATCCACCCCCCATACTTTGCCTCTGGATACAAAGCAAGCATACTTTCCCACTGTACTACAAATAAATCAGCAATAGGATAAATAAATTTTCCAGTAATGGTTTTAGTACTCATATTAGCAAACGTTTCAATATAAATAATTTTACTTCCAAAAATTTTTCCTAAATAGCAAATAGGTCCTGCAGTATGGGTACCAGTTGTAATAATATAATCAGGATGAATTTTAAAATATAAATAAATACTTTTCATAATATTATAAAAAAGTTTAAAAATATAAGTAAAGAAATGATCCTTTGTACCATAAACTAAATAACTTACTCTCTTCTTATATTGATCCTTTAAATAAAGAGTCGATTTTGTTTTTTCAGTCACAATATAATAATCATATTTTTTAAATAATTTTTTTAATTGCATCATTTCTGTTAGATGACCACCTGTAGAAGATATAAATAAAACTCTCATATCATCACTTCTTTTCTAGTATAGAAAACCATTCTTTACGAATCATATCACTAGTGAATCGAGATACAGTTCTTCTACCTTCTAAGCCAATCTTTTTTCGACTTTCCTTATCATTGATCAAATCTTCACATTTTTTAATATAGGCAGCGAAATTTCTATTCTTAATTAAATATCCATTGCTTCCACTATGAATAAGTTCATTTGCTCCTTCTGCAGAGGAAAAACTAATACAAGGTAGTCCACAACTCATCGCTTCAAGTAATACAATACCAAAAGATTCTGTATAGGAAGTCATTAAATAAATAGAAGATGTTTGCATCATATTAAAAATATAATTTCTATCCTGAAAGCCATGCAAGGTAACTTTTTCTTCTAATTTATTATGCTTAATATATTTTTCAAGAGAAGCTCTACTAGGACCATCCCCAATAATATCAAGATGCCAATCTGGATAATCATGAGAAATAATGTTAAAAATTTTAAGTAAATCTAAAAAACCTTTTTCAGGAGAAAGTCTTCCTACAGAAATCAATCTTTTCTCATCTAAAGCTGACATTTCATTCTCCTTAGGCATATTATCAATAACATTAGGAATATATATACACTTACAACCAGTACCACGCATTTTACCTCTATAAAAAGCCTCCAAAGACTTAGAAACCAAAACAAGATAATCTAAATTAGTACAAGAAAATTTTATCTTATCCGCATATTTCATACTATCATGATAATGATTATGTTCCCAACCAATCTTCAAAACACCATCTCTACCATACTGACCTAACCATTCATCAAAAATATCTCGTGTTGCAATAATGACATCACTATCGCATTTTTTAATATAATTAACCATTGTACTTTTTCTAAGTTTTAATATATGAACAGATTTTATTCCCTCACGAAAAGCTTTAAGATAACGATGACGCTTCATAAAACCTCTAAATTCATTTTCATTCGGTACCACATCCGTTAAATACTTAATTTGAACACAAGAATTGATCTTAAAAGCAGGCTCTAAATTTAACTTATAACTACAGGCAATCTCTACCTCATATTTTTCAGAAAGTATATTAGCAAGTGTTGCAATACAACGTTCCACTCCACCATAATTTAGATGAAGTGCCAAAATAGATATCTTCATAACATCACCTAAGTGTATTATATAACAAAAGAGAAACAAAAAAAAGAGGATAAAATAATTAATACCTATAATGCATCTAACAAAATCCAACAAAGAATAAAACTTACTTACATTAAATTATATTAAAGTTAAACCATATTAATAAAAGAGGCTTCTACCATGTAGTATCAAAAATTTTACTTTACTGGATAAAGTTTTAAGTAACACTATACTACTCTTTCATTATATCGAAGAAAAAGAAAAAGAGCTAATCCATTCAAATGAATTAACTATACTTAATATTAATAGGAAGAATTGTGAATTGATTTATTTTTAATATCAACTGCAGAATTTTGGATATACTCCACAAGTCAGATTATTTATCTATTTCTATAACTGCATGCGCTCCATATTGTTGTTTTACACTACTACTATATTCTATTCTTTCCTCATTTCCATAAATAAAGCACAATTATTATTTACATATGCAGCAGACATCGTCCAATCATTTTGTCCTATTGTATATATCCATTCTGGACACGAATTTGTAGAAGAGGTGCATCCCAATAAAATGACTTCTTGATAAGTTATTAATCTTGCATTTGCAGTTCCTTCTGGTCTTAAAGTCATATTTCTTTCTCCGCGGTCTTTAAAATCATATGTTTCTTTTTTTACTATATCTGAGGAGTCTCCTATTCCTCTATGAAATAATTCACTTGATTCAAATATTGGAGTACGAATATAACTGTAATTGTATTTTTCCATTACACTATCT
>JAAWCL010000008.1 GCA_022793235.1 Bacilli bacterium
ATCATTATTAATTAATAATACATTTACTTTAATATCGTTATTATCATCACGATATATTAAAAAGTCATGGGCAGTTATTTGTAAATTATTTTTCATTTATATTCACCTCTTTCTTATATTCTTAAATGTCGTAATCACCTATCTAATTCCTACTATAAATAACGCCAAAATTACTATGTTTTTATCAATTTTTATTCATTTTGCCACTTTTTTAATGAAAATATGCAAGATCTAAACTGGATAATTTTCTTTATTTATAGGGCTTTAATGGTGTTCTTAATTAAATCGTAATCAACCAGTTGATTGTTGTATTTTGTCGATTGTCCATATAATCACTTTCTCTTCAATTCTTTTACAAAAGCATTATGAAATTCTTTAATAGATTTATACCTATTGTTTCTATTATAACTTGTTGCTTTTATTAACACATCATAAACATTTTTTAATAATTCAAAATTTTCAATGTTATTTGGAATAAAAATTCCTTTTTCGTATCTTTCATCTATATTTTTAACATCACTAAACATATCAAATATGATTGCACCTAAAGTAAACTCACTAGTTAATTCATCTATAGTTGAACCTAACTTGTTTTCTTCTGGAGCTTTCAATCTTTTCGTTCCAAAATAGGCCTCTCCTATATCATTCATTGTAGGTATTTTTCTAAATAAATCTATATCACAAAAAGTAACTAAATCATTTTCAAAATCGTACATTATGCTACTATCATAAAAATCTACTGCCACATATCCATTTTCAATAAAAGTTTCAAAGAATGAAAAAAGTTTTAAAACTACATTTATTCTTTTATCGATGGATAATCTTTTAAACTTTTTGATAGGAGTTTCTAAATTTGGATATTCTTTATACCTATTAAAATTCCAATGATCAAATAAGCATTCTCCCTCGGCCCATTCAAACACTGCCACAAAAAATTCATTTATATCAAAGTTATCTATTAACTTAATTAAATTGGGATGTTTTATATCTTCATATTTTTTTACCGCATCTTTTAATAATAGGATTGATTCATTTTCTGAAACTTCCGCCTCAACAGTCTTAGCACCAGCTATTTTGAAAAAGTATCTTTTATGATCTTTTTCAACTCCAAAAGATATACAGCCACTACCAGTTTCATCTATAACCGAAAAAACTTTTCCATAATTATTTAACCAGCTAAAATCTTGATATTCTTTTAATTTAAATTCTATATTATCAATTTGTAATTTTATCATGATTATTTTTCTCCTTTTAAAAATGTAAAAACGTTTTTTGAATAAACCCTTATTTTATAAGATTTCTACTACGGTTTTACATTTATCCCTATACCCCAGTTGATCGTTGTATTTTATCGATTTCCCATTTTATTTTCACTTTTTTATTTAAAATATTCTCCTTCGAAGAACCATTTAATCTTTCTACCTCATTACAATTCTTACAAAAATTTTTTACTCCCATCTATAATGATTAATCAAATGCTTCCAATAAGTACACATTATCTGGATTAATAGCAAAATCTTTTGTATAAATAATCCAATCTGTTACATCCTCCACTGTATACCAAGCTTCATCTCCTGTATGCATAGTAGAAACATCATAAGGTTCTTGTGTTAATTTTGCTAAAAATTTATCTCCCTTTATTTCTAAAAGTTCAAACCAAATATGTTCAAATTTCCCTTTTTCCTTTAAAGGCAATCCTATTTTTAAAAGAACAGAATTTTCCTTAGTCTTAAATGCCTTCTCTACATAATCAAACCTCTCCAATGCGAGATTTTTCATTCTAGAAGTTTCCTCATCACTAAAGAAAAATAATGGATTTTCTCCCCACAACTGATCATAAACAGAAACCTTTCTTAAAATATCCTTTTTTTCATCTTCTTCACTTTGATATAGAAAAATAATATTCGTTTTCGTATTATGACCACCCTCCCTATCTTTCAAATTACCAAGTTTCAAATGTTTATATTCTTTTATACCCTGTACCCAAGATTTAGAAGTCGCAACGACCAAAGAGCCATCTACTAATCTTCCTATATAAGCACCACCCTTGACTTCCTCACGCTTCTTATACTTATCAAGTAAATAAATGGCATAAGTTGTAATTAAATTGTAGTGATTTTGATAATTTTCCTTATCGGATTCTAAAATCTCAAGTTCAGAAATTCCACAACGACAAAGACCATGAGTATGTAGCCATACCTTTTGATTTGCACCTGTAACAGCTTGTACAGTAAATACACTATCTGGATTAGGTAAAACATGAGAAAAAGCAGTAAGCTTTACCCACCTAGCAGGAAGTACACGTTCAGCACTTTCATCCAAAATACCCAACAAATTTGGTACAAAAAGAATAGCAAGTTTAAGTTGCAACTGATAAGACTTTTGATAATCATGATTAAATTCCATAAAAAGAGTTAACGATTTTGTAGACTGCAAAAGTTCTTCTCGTTCCTGTTCCGTAAAATAAAAATTCCGACTTAAATAATATTCTGGTATAGAAACAGAGCCAGGATAAATACCTACCTCATATTCATCTCCTTCATACAATAATTTTAAACTGATAAAGCCTTTTTGAATATTCATATCTTTATCTAAAATTTCAATACCTTCAAATTTAGAAAGTCGCTCAAAACCTTCCGTTATATATTCCTCACTATCTTCTTTTGAAATAGCAAGCATATAAGACTTTTCCTCCCAATAATTTAATGGAGCTTCTTTAATTTTTTTAAACATACTAAAACCTCTTTTCCTTATTTTTATATAATTATAAATCTATCTTATATTGACGAATCAAAATATTCATTTTATCACTACTCATTGTAACAATAAAATGCTCTGCATCATACTTTGCACATTCACCTATAGAATCTAAAAAATTAGAATAAGAAATAAATCCCTTTACTTCATTATTTACAACAAATCCAATATTCCAATCTTGCACCTCAAAACTATGCTCTATCATAAGTAATTTAGGCTTATAAGGCAAGACAGTAGGAATATCTTCTGTTAAAACATAAACCCCAAAATACCCTTTATCTTGTCTTTCATAAACTTTAGCCTTAGCATAATAAATATCCATAGACTGAAGAGAATGCATCAGCTCACCAAATTTTATAACATCCCCACTAATTTTTTTCATTTCACATAGACCTAGAGCAATTGGATACATAGCACCAAAAATATAAAGACTCTCATATTGATTTTCTGCTAAGTTTTTCTCCATTTGAACAATTGCAGTACAACTTGCTTGAATATCCCACTCTATACAACAGGAAATCTTATCCAAGGATAAAATCTCATGATTTCGAATAAATTTTTGAGTATGTACTTTTTTACAAATACGATTGATAAAATCATAAAAGAAAAAAATATCATCTCTACTAGTAGGAAGAGGCATGCTAAGATGAATCTCCTCTTTCGTAAAAGAAATCTCACAACCTCTACAAATATGTTCTGCAGGAAAAACGACCATATTTTCTCCTAAAACGCCTTCCTCCAAATGATAACTCTCATCCATAATACCAAAACGCATCTGACGAGTTAAAATATCTTTAAATTCAATATTTTTCTTCAATAATCCTGCACATTGAATTGTAAATCAACAGCCATATAATCAACTCCTTATTCTCAAAGTATAGCATAAAAAAAGAAAAAATACAGCAATCTACTCAACCCAATCTATAACATTTAAATGTTGAAATCTTCTCTTCCAACTGGCAACTTTTTTATCATATAAAATTTTAGAATTATTCTGATGTTTTATAGGACGAATCGTTCGAGTAAAGATATCTGAAAGACCATAAGGAGCATAAACCATTATTTGACCCTCTCTCTTTGTAATACCAATAGCATGAACCGTCGCAATCCATCTACTGATTGCATCCTCAGAACAAGTATAAGGCTCTATTCTATTTTCCGTCTTTTCCCCCTTCCATAAATGCATCCGCGCTTCATTTGACACATCCACCTCATAAGAAAAGCCCTTTTCTATCACAAAATGACGAATCACCTCATAATACTCCAAATCCTTTTCAACACTTAAATCCTCTTTATTATAATAAATAACATCAATATCCTTAATATTAAAATTTAAATCAACTTGATCATAATAATTCCAAATCGTTTGAAAAATAGATCCCGCTGCTATATAAAAATTCGATAATTTAAGCGTTTCTATATAATCCAACATAGCCATTAATTCTCGATTTTTCTTTAAAATAGAAATAAATTCTTCCAACTGTTCATTTATACTTTTATATTCCATATATATAACCTCACTAAAAAATATCTTTCTTCCAATCTAAAAATCTAGGTTTATCCCTCATCCACACCCTTTCCTAATTTGATACTTTCCAAAAAATAAGCAAATAAGAAAGTAACAAAAGATACAACTAAATAAAAAATAAAATGATTCTGTACTAGAAAACCCTCCAAATGTAAAAATTTAGAAACAAATCGAATAAATACTATAAAAAAAGGATGAAAAATATAAATAATAGTTGCCATCTTTCTAAACTTTTTATTAGAAAAATTTGTATTTTGAATCAAAAAAGAAAACAAAAAATATAAAACAAAAGGCAAAAAGATATACATACTATCATGCCTTTGTATCAAAAAATGATGCAACAAAAAAGCTTCTATTGTCATAAAAAGAAAAAATATACATGAATAACAAAAAGAAGATATAGGTTTATTCTTTCCACATTTTACCATATAACCGAGAACAAGAAATAAAGGTACAAAAAAAAGTCCATTTCGAGTATAATCAAAAATTGTAAACAAAATATCATAAAGAAAAGAGAAAAATGGATTTAAAAGAGCAACACCATAATAACTATCACCAAACAAACCAATAATATATAAGAGTATACTAATGAAAAAAGCTTTATTTGATCCGAATAGTTTAATAAGAAAATAAACCATCCATAATCCAAAAATAAGAGCAGGAAAATACCATAAATGATACATGGTCCCATCTACAAAAATATCTTTTAAAATAGACAAAAGATGAATTTCCTTAAAATCACCCTTATAAATAGAAATAGGAAAATACAAAAGAATACAGAAGAGATAAATTTTAATTATTCTTTTTGTATATCTTTTTAAAACACTAACATTTTCTAAGCTCTTATCCAACAAAAAATAAGCAGTAATCATTAAGAAGAAAGGAACTGCAAGTCGCCCCAAAACCCGAGTAAAGAAAAAATCGAAAAGTGGACTAATATCCTCAAATGGAGAGATATGAATAGCAAGAATAAGAAAAGAAAAAAGGAAACGAATCAAATCAATATTTATTTTTTTACTCATATTCTCACCTCTTAACATAACTCCTCTACTTCTACATCCTCAGGCAAATCATAATGAAGTAGAACTTTTTCATCATATAGTTTCTGTTTTCGAACAATCTTTTTAGTATTCAAGTCCATCTCAACCCGAACAATAGAAACACACTCATAAATCTTACCATTTTCTTTTATATATCTTAAATTTTCATTTAAAAGAGAATACTCTACTAAACTTTCCTTATTTGATAAAATTCGCCCATACATATATAAATCATCAAAAGAAATATCAATTTGATAAATAAAATTAGTCTCATTTTTTACTCTTAAATCCAACCAACCACTATGAATCGTAGCATCAATTCCCTGTATAGCATTTTTATCAGGATCAGGAAAAGATTTTTCCTTATGTCCATGTCTTTCTATGACTGTAAGCGGACTCATCAAAAATAACAAATGTAACAAATTACTCAAATGACACAAACCACCACCAGTTTTAGCTACAACTTTCCCATCTATAGACAGTAGTCCTTTTTTATATTTTCCATATTTTCTATATTTCCTAACTAAATAACAAAAAGAGAAAACCTCTCCTGGATAAATTAAAATATGATTCATAGTCTTACTAGCAATCTTTAAATTATCCACCTTATTTTTTTGATAAACAAGATCATACCCACTATTTTCATTAACCATAAGTGTTTTTGTATTAGAAATCTCATACTTTAATAAATCCCCTGATTCATTTGCATATTTATTTTTATCAAAAAACATCCCTATAGTATAAAAAAGATTTCTTTGCCATATTCGAATAGGTAATAAAAAAGGAAAAAGTTGAGTTATTCTCTTTCTAGACATAAGACCACTCCTTATTAAAAGGATAAAACAAAAAATACAAATATACAAGCAAAAATCAGTTGCAAATAAAAAAACAATTATTTTATTCCTATTCGATTAAAAGGAAATATAATTGTTTTAGCACGTCCCACAATATCTTTTTGTTTAATAAAACCATAAACCCTACTATCAGCAGAAATCTTTCTATTATCACCCAAAACAAAGTAGCAATTAGCAGGAACCACTGTACTTCCTAACTCTTCTATATTATAATCATCCATAACTTCACGAGTATACTGCTCATCCAATTTTGAACCATTAATATACAATAAATTATCCTTATACTCTACTTTATCTCCAGGAAGACCAATAATTCTTTTTATAATAAAAGAATGCTTTGTACGAACAACCACAATATCAAATCGTCTAATATCTGTAAAATGATAAATTGTCTTATTTAAAATCATAATATCTCCATCATGTAAAGTACTATACATAGAATCTCCATTTACTCGTATAGGAGACACAATAAAAACTTTAATAAAAACTAGGAACAAAACAATCCAAATATAAGGCAATATTTCTTTTACATACTTATTATTCATATATTTATTCCGAAACAAAAAAGAAAGAAACTCCTTACTTATTTTGTCCTCTTTCTTTAATTTTATATTGCCCAGTCATTCCTCTTAAGAATGTAAGTTTAGCACGTCTAACCTTACCTTTACGAACAACCACAATTGAAGCAATCTTTGGTGAATTTACAGGAAATGTTCTTTCAACACCTATACCAGAAGACATTTTTCTAACTGTAAAAGTTTCTGAAACACTTCCATTTCTCTTAGCAACTACTACACCCTCAAAAGCTTGGATTCTTTCTCTTTTTCCTTCAATAATCTTATAATCGACACGAACAGTATCTCCTACACGAAATTCAGGTATATCTTTCCTAATTTGTTTTTCATTAATTTTATCAATTATATTCATGAGTTTAATTCCTTTCCTATTTTTTAAGTAATCATAAATAATATAAAGCTTCAGCGGATTACTCCTTTAACGTCATTAATTGTAACATAGAAATATTTACCTGTAAAGAACAAAATGTATCAAATCTCAGATTTTTAATAAAAAATACACCTATCTAGATTTACCAGAAGTCTTGTTCTCATCATGCATCTTATTCTGTTTAGAATAAAAGAAGAGCATTTGCTGTTCACTAGCTTGTTTTTTTAAAAATTGAAGATGAGTAGCCATCTGCTCCAATTCTTTCCTTTTTAAATATTTCCTATATTTAATTTTAATTTCTTCTCTAAATTTCTCAATTCGATTTAAAACCTCATTCATTCCACTAGATGAATCACCATCTTCAATAAAAAGTTCTGTAAGCTCATTAATTAGACGATTATATTTTTTAAAGGCAGCACGAGAAGCAAAACGATGTGCTAACTTTTTATTCATAATCACTATATTAATAACTAACATATCCCCAATTATAAAACTTTTATTTCTAGAAGGAAGCTTGTATCCATCAAGCAATAAATCATTAGACAAACATTCATCTTTTGTCTTATCGCACCTACAAACAATATATGGCATATTCTCACCTACCTTTCTAATAAATCAGGTCGTCTCTCCTTAGTTCTTTTTATACTCTCTTCTAATCGATATTCTGCAATCTTTTTATGATCACCACTTAATAAAACACTAGGAACTTCCATTCCCCTAAAAACGCGTGGCTTGGTATAAGAAGGATAATCAAGTAAATGATTCGTAAAGGAATCATTTTTATGTGATTCTTCCTTTATAACACCAGGTAGAAGACGAATAACCGAATCAGCAAGTACCATAGCAGCATACTCTCCACCTGTAAGTACATAATCTCCAATAGACAATTCCAAATCAGCAAGTGTTCGAATACGTTCATCAAAGCCTTCATAATGACCACAAATTAAAATTAAATGCATTTTTAAAGATAAAGAATAGGCCTGTTCTTGTTTATAAATCTGCCCATCTGGTGTCAGTAGTATAACATAACTTTCCTCTGTTTTCAATGATTCTACACACTCAAAAATAGGCTCGGGTCTAAGAAGCATACCCGCACCCCCACCAAAAGGAGGAAAATCAACCTTTTTATGTGGATCAGGAGAAAACTCTCTAAAATCATGAATTTCTATCTTAACTATTCCCTTGTCTTGCGCTCTTTTTAAAATAGACTCTTCAAAAACACTTGCAAACATAGAAGGAAAAATAGAAAGTATATCAATCTTCATCAAATACCACATCCTCCTTTCTTAAATATATACACTTTGTACTTTTATCTATTTTAATATTTTTATTATTAAGCGGAAAAAGGCCACTTTTTCCCTTCACTTCAAATCGTACAACCTTATTAAAAGGACTAGCCTGAAAAATTTCAATAATCTTCCCTTCTAAATCATCACATAAAAGAAGAAACTCCATTAAATCACAATCTAAAATTTCATCATCATGAAAAGTCATAGCATCTCGATCCACATAGATCTTTTTCCCTATTAAAAACTCTACTTCATTAATATTTTTATAATTATTAAGAGTAACCATATCATATATTTTATGTTGTCGATAAGAACGAATAACATATTTTAAATCATCAATCAATAAAACTCCACCATCAAAAAAAACTTTTTTCTTATAAGGAAAATCAGAAAGTACCCGAACCTCTCCTTTAATTCCATGTGTAGATACAACCCTACCTATATATATTTTTTCCATTATCGATTACCTCCCCTACCCATTTCATATAAAAGAATAGATGACGCAACAGCCACATTTAAACTTTCAACCTTCTTATTCATTGGTATATATACTCTTTTATCACAAAGTTCAGCTAACTCTGTTCTCACACCCTCCCCTTCATTTCCAACAAGAAGTGCAAAACGAGTCTTAGAAACAGAATCCAAATCTCGAATATCTACTCCACCAGTTACATCCGTTGTATAAGTAGAATACCCTTTTTCTCTTAATAGCAATAAAACTTCTAATAAATCTTTTCGAACAATAGGAACTTGAAAAAGCATCCCCTGTGTTGCTCGTATAACTTTAGAATTATATAGATCAACAGTATCTAAGGATAGTATAATCATATCAATATGAAAGGCCACAGCACTCCGAATAATAGTACCCAAATTCCCCGGATCCTGAATTCGATCAAGAAGCAAATAATTTCCTCTACACTCAAAATCACTCTTCATTTTAGAACAAATAGCACACACCTTAGGTGGGCTATCCAAATTAGTAACTTTTTTCATAATAAACAAAGGTAAAAATAGGACAGAAGAAAAACCAATATCATACTCCTCTTCACCAAGTAAGAGAATTTCTTTTATAATATTTTTTTTATATGCCTCTCGAACTAAATGTTCTCCCTCGATTAAAAATTCATCATACAAATCCCTATATTTTTTATCTTTTAATTTAATATATCGTTTAATCTTTTTATTTTCTAAACTGGTAATAACCATACACA
This sequence comes from Bacilli bacterium, assembly GCA_022793235.1. Lineage (GTDB taxonomy): Bacteria > Bacillota_I > Bacilli_A > RF39 > UBA660 > UBA2730. The sequence goes on from JAAWCL010000008.1 coordinate 9,625, forward strand.
TTCCTTCTTTACTAAGAGTATATCATAAAAAAGAAATTTATGATATACTTATACTTGAGGTGAATAAAATGGAAAAAAGAAAATTTAAAATAGATATTCTAAACAATGAGGAAATAGAAGAAAACAAGGAAACATATACCTTTGTTATACCCAACAGCTCATTTGAAAATATAAATATTGCAGTAAAAAAGGAAGAGAAAAACAGAGAAAAGAAAAAGGATGAAAACACAAAATAATCATCCTTTTTAAAATTCTTTCATCTCCCTCCTCAAAATTTTATAATCAGGACAATTTTCATAAACAAGATCCCAAAAACATTCAGAATGATTCGCATGAATAAGATGAGATAGTTCATGTACAAGAACATAATCTAAATATTTCACATCACGCTTAATTAATTCTAAATTCAAAGTAACTGTTTTACTCTTAGTATTACATACCCCCCACCTAGTTGTCATCTTTCTAATTTTTAAATCAGGATAAGGGATTTTCTTAGAAAAATGTGCATAAATAGCATCTAAATGTTCTTTAAAAATGATTTTAGCCTGTTTTTTATACCATTTATCAATATCAAATTCTTTACTTAAAAATACTTTCCCCACACCAAGAGAAAAATCACAATATTCAGTGTAAACAATATCATAAACCTCTCCTAAATATCGAAAATCACTATTATTTTCCAACTTTCTTTTCTCTCTTTCAATCATTTTTACAATCGAAGTATAATTTTCCTCCAAAAGACGTTTCAAATACTGATTTGTAGCAAACAAATTCGTTGTAACATATATTTTCAAATCATCTTTAACACGTATATAAGTATTTTTGTTTTTAGCTTTTTTTTCTACTATAATTTCATAATCAATATTAGAAATACGAATCATCATATAATCAATCCTCCACTTTAATGCCTAACTTAATGATAAATATTCACATTTATTATACTATACTTTTTAAACGAAATCTTCTAAAGTTTATATAAAATAAAAGAGGTGACAAAAATGAACGACTATCCTATAAAAAAAATAAAAAAAGATTTTCAATTTATAGAAATAAATCTTGGACTAAAAGGTTCTAGAACAAAAAGAATAGCCTTAAGTCAAAATAAAGAATTAGCCATTTTTAAATACGAAAGAAAAGACTACGAAGTAAGTGAAATTGCCAGTGAAAAAATGAGTTATGAAATTGCAAAAGTATTAAACTATAATTGTGCAAAAATAGAATTAGCAAGAGATGAAAAAAATACAATAGGTATCCTAAACTACTTATTCATAAATCCAAAAATAGAAGAACATATTGATATTCTTTCTTATTTAAATAATAAAGAAACAAAAAGAGCCTCTTTTTACACAATCTCAAACATAAAAAAGACACTAAATAAAATAGATAAAGAATTATTCCCTGCCTTTTTAAAAATAATGATATTTGACTGTTTAGTAGGAGAACAAGATAGACATGAAGAAAATTGGGGAATTATAAAAAGAAAAAATATTTACAAAATATCCCCTTTATATGATAATGGTTGCAATCTACTAAGAGAATTCAAAAATATAAAATTTGCACAAGACTTTTATAATAAGAAAAAAGACTTTCTAAGCTATATCAAAAAAAGTAAAACATTAATTTATAAAGAAGATAAAAAAACGAGATATAAACATTTTGAATTAATAGAACATTTATATAAATTATACCCAAAAGAAATAACCAAAGAAATAAAAAATTTAGAAAAATTAACAGATACAAAAATAGAGGAAATTGTAAATCATATCCCAAAAGAATTATTAACGACAAAACATAAAGAATATATTATAATATATTTAAAAACAAGAAAAAAAATACTAATAAATAGTATAGGAGGAACAAAAAATGAATAATGAATTATGGCTAATCTGGAAACAAAATACAACAAGAAGAAGATACAAAGTAGGTACACTTTCCTATGAAAAACAAAAATATAATTTTACATACCAAAGTGAAGAATTAGAAGATGCGAGTAAAGCAGGCTTTGATTGTTTCCCAGGTTTTCCAGATAAAGAACAAGTATATACAAGCGAAGAACTTTTTACAAATATCAAAACAAGACTTCCAAATCCACAAAGACCAGACTATTTACATATTTTAAATAAATACAGCCTAACATCTCAATCGAGTGCATTAGATATTTTAGCAAAAACAAAAGGAAGACTCATCACAGATACATATGAATTTGTAAAAGCATTTAATAAAAATGAAATAGAATTTGATATAGCAGGAATAAGCCATTGTAAGGACTATGATAAAATAAAAGAAAATCTACTAGTAAATGATAAAATAGAATTAGAAACAGAAAAGGAAAATAAATATGACACGTATGCCATAAAAATAACAATAACAAAAGAAAAGAAAAAATATCATTTAGGCTATGTACCTAGATATTATTCAAAAGAATTATATACTATTCTAAAAGAAAAAAAAGCATATTCTGCTTTAATTAAAAATTTAAGTTTAGATAATGAAATGTATGATAAAGATATGATCATAAGTATTAGACTAATAATTGAAAGCTAATACTTATTTTTTTATAATGTATAAGTATAAACTTTTTGATTCTGCTTACTGGAATCAAAAGGGACAACATACTTATCTTCTTTATAATATATAAAATCATCAATATTGTCATTCACCAAAGGTAAAAGATCAATAGGAAGACCAAGACCTTCATCAAGAACATTTTGAGTGGAACGATCTAACTCTCTCTTATTTAAATCAATTTTCTTTTCTCCCATAACAATAACATGCTCTACCTCTGTATCACAAAAAATAGTACCATTTTTAAAATTTTCAATATCTTTTTCTTTATCTTTCATAGACCATTGAAAATTTAAAGAACCATAAGCATCATCTTTCATTGTATAAAACAAAGTAGGAACTCCAAACTCCTCTTTGAATATTTCATAAAAATCACTAAGAGCAGCTAATTTATGTCCAATAGGTCTTTCTGCTAAACCATTCCCTACAGTAATTCTTAAGAATTCCCCTTTATAATATTTGCAACAAAAAATAATTTTATTTTCGCAAAGATCAGTATAATCACTATAAACTTCATTAGAAAAACTTGCATATTCCCCTGCCAACATACAAGGCCCACCACAACCATATAAAACAAGCCTTGAACCGAATTTTTCTAACAGTTGTTCTGATAAATGATAACAATCACATACAGTAGAATCTACTTTTGTCATTTTCATACCTCCTATTAAGAAAATGATGTATTTAAATATAAAACATCTATATTTTTTATGAATAATCTTATTATTGATCATGAGCATTTTTTAGCCCGAATAGAATAATATCATAAATAACAAAGATTAGCAACTATAAAACTAAAAATCACACAATTTCTTTGTACTATTACACATTTTAACAAAAACATTTCATCACTCTCAAAAATTTTATCACAAGAAATAATAATAGATAATCGATAGGTTCACCATGTATCTCCCTTTGTCAACAAATATGTAAATCTCCTCTTTAATTCCATACTTTATCATAAAAAATATATCGACTATAAAAAAGCATCCTATAAATTATATGACAATAAAAAAAATTGGATCCGCAAAAGACTAATTTTAACTCATTTAAAAAAGTTAAAAATAGAAAAGTAGATTTTTCTAACACAACATGATACGATTATAAAAAAGGAGAAAATACATGAATACAGAAAAATATCATTTAAGATATATAAGAGAAGAAGATTATAAAGACATTTTTGAAATAGTCAAAAATGAAAATGTAATTAAAAATTTAAATATGACAAAACACAAAAATGAAGAAGAAACAAAAGCATTAATAAAAGAATATCTAAATGGCTTAAAAACAAAAACAAAATATCCTTTCGCTATAATAGAAAAAAAATCACAAAATTTTTTGGGGGTCTTTTTAATAAAACTTGACTTATATGATGAAGACTCATTTGAATTTACTATTTATATAAACGAAAAATACTGGTATCAAGGAATTTACAAAGAAATTTTTCCTATAATGATAGACTTTACATTTACACATATCAAAACCAAGAATTTTAGGGGTTTTGTAAAAGAATACAATACTGCATCAAGTAAAGTATTAGAAAATAACCATTTTAAACTAGAAAAAATTTTTAAAGTACCAAATATACCCTGTAACATAAAAAGTTATGTATTAACAAAAAAAGAATATGAAAAAAGAAAAAGGCTTTACAAATAAAAGATATAAAAGGTAAAATCAGAATCCTTAAGTCGAACAACTAAAGAAAAATCATCACTAGAAAGAATAAACTCATCTACTAACACCTTCTTTTTTTCTTTTATAAATAATTTTTTTTCTTCCTTTGTTATATAATCAACTAACCTTATATTTCCATCCTTATCATTACAAACAA
>JAAWCL010000009.1 GCA_022793235.1 Bacilli bacterium
AGAACGATTTTAGAAAAAGTAAGAACTATTTATTATTAAAAAATAAAGAAGATGTTTTAAAAAAAGCGAATGTTTTATTTTTTTCTGATAGAAAAGAAGAATATAAAATGATGCAAGAATATGGTTTTAAAAATATAGATTCTTTTAAATCTATTATTTTAGCGGATTCTTATTTTAAAAAGAATAAAAAACAGTTAGAAAAATATCAAATTATTATATTTGGAAGTCAAAGTATACGAACTATTTATTCCTATGGAAAAATAGAATTAGACAATACAATTCATAATTTATGTCAGGATGGAAAAGTTCTTTCTGTTTCCATTCTTGTGGATGATCTTTTTGAGAATACTTTTTATTCTACACATTTATTTGATTCAGAATATAGTAGAAATTGGGAGGAAAAATCAGATTCATATTTTAAACTTTTTGATAAGATAGTTGAAAATGCTTTTATCAATCATGTGATGGAGAAGAAAGGTAAAATTTATAGACAATATCTAGATTATATGGCTTATGAACAGGCAAAGAGAATTTCTTTACCTGTAAAGAAAAGTGATTTGAAAATATTATATTTGGATTCTAGTTATATTGGTGATGATCGAAATCTTCTTGCTAAGGAGTTGGGTTTAAATATTACCTTTCAAGAAGATAATAATTTTAGTTTAGCAAAATATGTTGGAAAACATTTAGGGGATTACGATATTATTCTTGCAAGTCATATTTATTCTAGTAATCTTCTTCTTATGGGTAAAGAAAGTGTGGAACAATGTAGAAATACAGGTAGGAATTTGACTCTTCTTGTTACATATCAGGAAGAAGGGTTAATTTATCAGACTGAAGATTTTGAATATGAATATGGTGTTCTTGGAAATAAAATTACATTAAATTATATTTATGGTCGTGAAAAGGATAGTGAAGTGTATCAGAAAGAGTTTAGGGTTGCGAGTGATAAGAAAAGTTTAAATGTAAAAAATCAGTATTTACAAAATGCTTATGTAAATATGAAAAGTATGATAGAGACTTCTGTTTATCTTTATAACAAAGCCTTACCAAAAAATAAAATTACTGATTTGCGATTTAAGACAGCAGAAGAATATGATCGGGAATATCAATTGTTAGAGGAAGCAGATAAAAATCGTAGAAATAAGATTTCTAACTTGATACAAGCTTTTGATGAAATGACAAGTGTTTTATTCTCTTATCTTACCTATAAAAAATGTGGTTTAATAAAAGAACCATTGATTGGATTAACTGTTTGTGAGGATGATGTTAGTATTCGAATAGAAAATAATTGTGATGGTGATGTTTTATGTGCTATTACTTTATTAAAACAATATTTAGGTGGAGATAACATAAGAATTTTTGATGTAGAGGTTCTTACTAAAAAGAAAATACTACAAGCTCCTGATCGAGTAGGAATTTATATTAAGAAATATGAGAATATGGAAGGTGTTCCTAAGTTATTAAATGAAAAGCAGATGCAAGTTGTTTATTCTATTCAAAAGAAGGTTGATCATATCATGAAACCTTTAGTAGAAAAAAGAGACTTTGCCATTCGAAATGAGGAACGTTCAAAAGTGTATGTAAAGAAAAGTGAATAGAAAGGAATGAAGTTATGTTTGTAGATGAGGTTGTAATAAAGGTCGTAGCTGGAAGTGGTGGAGATGGTTGCTGTGCTTTTCGTCGTGAAAAATATGTAGAAATGGGAGGCCCTTTTGGAGGAAATGGAGGACATGGTTCTAATATTGTTTTTCAAGTTGATGAGGGTCTTCATACTTTGCTTGATTTAAGATATCAAAAGCTTATTCGTGGTAAAAAAGGTGAAAATGGAGAGGGAAAAAATAGACATGGAAAAAATGCTGGAGATGTGATTATTAAGGTTCCTCTTGGTACTGTTGTTACAGATATGGATACTAATCTTGTAATTTGTGATCTAAAATATAAGGGTGATTCTTTTATAGTTTGTCATGGTGGACGTGGTGGTAGAGGAAATACTGCTTTTAAAACACAGACAAATACTGCTCCTGATTTTGCTGAAAATGGTGAACCTGGTGAAGAAAAGGAAATTAAAGTAGAAGTGAAGATGCTTGCTGATGTGGGGCTTGTAGGACTTCCAAGTGTTGGTAAGAGTACTTTTATTTCTGTTGTAAGTCGTGCACATCCAAAGATTGCTGCCTATCATTTTACTACTCTTGTTCCTAATTTGGGAGTTTCTAAGAGTAGAGATGGTTATAGTTTTGTTTTAGCCGATCTTCCAGGATTAATTGAAAATGCTAGTCTTGGAGAGGGACTAGGAGATAAGTTCTTAAAACATATTGAAAGAACAAAAGTTATTGCACATGTTATAGATATGGCTGGTACAGAGGGACGGGATCCTTATGAAGATTTTCTTTTAATTAATAAGGAGCTTGAAAATTTTAATAAAAAACTTTTGAAGAAACCAATGATTATTCTGGCTAATAAGATGGATGTAGAAGGTGCTTCTCATAATTTAGAAAAATTTAGAGATCAACTTGATGAAAGTATTAAAATTTTTGAAATGAGTGCTTATACAAAAAAAGGTGTTGAGGAAATCATTGATTATTTGGCAAAAATATTACAGAATATGCCTGAAGAACAGTTATTTGAGGAAGAGGAAATGGAGTCGCATGTTCTTTATAAATTTAAAAATGAGAAACCTTATACTATTAGTAAAGAAGGGGAGGATTTTGTAATTCGTGGCTCTGAGATAGAAAAATTATTTAAAATGACTAAGTTTTCTAGCGAGGAAGGGGCTCGTCGTTTTGCTAAGCGTCTTACTAGAATGGGAATTGATTCTGAACTTGAAAAAATGGGTGCTAAAGAGGGCGATATGGTTCGTATACTTGATTTTTATTTTGAATATAAGGAATAATTATAAAAAGTGTTAGATATGGTGTTATTGATTTAAATCATATTGCTAATTTAGAAATAGTTGATAAACCGACATATGGTTCAAGAGAAAAGCAATGGTTTCGTTATCATTCTGATCTGGTTCTATTTAAAGAGGAAAAACTTCCTTTTGAGTCAATTAAGGAAATAATTAATGAGTAAATGTCTCTTCAATATGGTCTTTCTAATGCGTCTTATGATCTTGCTAGATATAATGGAAAAAATGGTATTATTTCACTTGATTTTATAGGAAAAAATGAATTTGTACCCTTTCTTTTTTTACTATTTAAAAAACCAAAGATTTCTAATGATTTTGTCAACGTGATCGTAATGTGAATAATCAGGGCTTTTTGTATAATGGTAGTTATGTTTTAGCACCAAGATATGATTCAGCAAACAGTTTTCTAACTTTAACTGCTAGGCATAAATTAGATAGATTTTGTAATAAATATACACAAGATATGCTTGTAAAATATAAGGGATATCGTTCTAAATTTACTCTTTATCCTGGAACAGTAAAAATGAATGCTATTTCTGTTTTACTTGATTTAAAGTATTCTATTATTGAATACAATAATTTTTATTTGAAAGAAGGTCTTAAAGATTTAGATGATGAGTTGGCTAAAATATATAATATAAATCTTTCTGAAGCGTTTCAAAAAATGGAATTTTATGATATCAAAGTAGAAAATTATTTTAAAAAGTTTATATCAAAGGTATTTGAAGTGAAAAAACAAGAATATGAGGAAAAAGAAAAAACATATCAGTTGTTTATAAGGTAGAATTATTAAAACTTATATTAAATCTAGAAAAAGATGCTATGTTATGCTATTATTATTTTAGTGAAAGAGGAGGAATAAAGATGAGTGGACATTCAAAATGGGCAACAATTCATAGAAAAAAGGGGGAGCTTGATGCAGCTCGTGGTAAGGTGTTTCAAAAACTAGCCAAAGAAATTTATGTGGCAGCAAAAAGTGGTAGTCCTGATCCTGACAGTAATGCATCTTTAAGAATGGTGATTGAAAAGGCAAGAAGTGCTAATATGCCTAAGGATAATATTGAGAAGGCTATTCAAAAGGCTAAAGGGGCAACAGAAGGAGAGCATTATGATGCTATTCGGTATGAAGGATATGGTCCAAGTGGTGTTGCTGTTATGGTTGATTGCTTAACAGATAATAAAAATAGAACAGCTAGTGATGTTCGAAGTACCTTTACAAAACGTGGAGGTAATCTTGGAACAAGTGGAAGTGTAAGTTATTTGTTTGAACGTCGTGGTATTATAGATATTCCGAGTGATTATAATGAAGAGGATGTTATGATGACTGCTCTTGATCATGGAGCGCTTGATTTTGTATTGATAGATAATGTTTATGAGATTGTTACTTCAGCTGAAAATTTTATTAAGGTAAAAAAAGCCTTAGAAGATGTGGGAGTTCGAGAATTTTTAACGAGTGAAGTTACTTTTATTCCAACGAATACAGTAGGAATAGATGATGAGGAACAAAAAGAAAAAATTCATAATCTAATAGAACAATTAGAAGAATTAGATGATGTTCAAGATGTCTTTTGTAATTTAAAAGAGTCTTAGTTTATAGGTAAATTTATGAACAGGATAAGAAAAGAAAAAAAGGATAAGAAAAAATTAGGAAAAAAGAGTATTCTTCTATTTATAGTCATTTTCGTTTTTTTGTTATTTGCGGGTGCTTTTACTTTATATAAATATAAAGAGGTAGAAAAGCGTAAAACTTTAATAGTTGAAATAGATAAAAATTATAATCCATATGTTAAAATTAGGAAAGATACTAATCTTTATACAAAGGATTTAGAGCAAATAGGTGAGATTTCTAAAGATATAGATATAGAAATTGAAAGAGATACACAAAAGGATTTTGCTTATTATAAAGTAAAAGATACAGAGTATTATGTTTATTATAAAGATGTAAAAAAGATCAAAAAACTGAGTGAACATGATACATATATACATTATATTATGCTTAATAAAAATGCAGAAACAAAGAAAAATGCAAAACTTTATTTTGATGATCAAAAATATATTTTAATGAAAGATTCTATAACATTACCAATAAAATTTATTGAGGGAAATTATTATTATGTAAAATATTTAAATAAGCTTTTTAAAATTAATGAAAAAGATATTAAAGAAGTTGTTGAAAGTAAAAATAGTGAGGAGATTGATGCTAATTATATTAGTTTAATTCATTATAGTCATGTAGCAGATACCTGTGTAAATGATGATTGTGTTACAACTAAATCTTTAGAAGAACAATTACAGTTTTTAAAAGAAAATAATTATTATGCTATAAATGTATCAGAATATAAGAATTGGTTAAATGGGAATATAAGATTAAAAGAGAAGGCTATACTTTTAATGGCAACTAATGATAATGACATTTTAAAAAATCTAAATGAAAAATATAATCATTTTGTTAATATAGTTGGTCTTGATTCTGGTATTGTATTCGTTGATAATAATATGAAGACTACAAAAGAAAGCAGGTTGGATCAATTATCTAGATATTCTATTAAAAGTTATACAACAATAGATAATTTTCAAAAAATGGTTTTAGGAGAGAATGTAGTAGAAGTAAAACAGGAAGAGAAAGAACAAACACCTGCTACTGGTGAACAAAAAATAGCAGTTATTAATTATCATTTCTTTTATGATGGGTCAAAGGAAGGTTGTAATGAGAATATTTGTTTGGATATAAAGAATTTTAGAGAACAGCTTAATTATTTAAGAGATAATCATTATAAGACTTTGACTATGGATGAATATAGAAAGTGGATGTATGGAGAAATTGAGCTTCCAGAAAAAAGTGTTTTACTTACTATTGATGATGGGGCTTTTGGTACAGGGCGTCATAATGGAAACCATTTAATTCCTATTTTAGAAGAATATAAGATGCATGCAACTTTATTTTTAATAGCAGGTTGGTGGGATATCAATAATTATCGTTCAGAATATTTAGATATAGAGTCTCATACTTTTGATATGCATAATACAGGAGATTGTGGTAAGGCTCAAATGATTTGTTATGGATATGATCATTTAGTAGAGGATTTGCAAAAGTCTGTTGATGTAATTGGTAGTAAAAAGGCTTTTTGTTTTCCTTTTTATACTTATGATGATAAAGCGATACAGGCTGTAAAAGATGTGGGATTTTCTCTAGCATTTATTGGGGGAAATCGTAAGTCTAAACGAAGTGATTATAACTGGAAAATTCCAAGATATCCTATTTATAAAAATACTTCTTTACAACAGTTTATTCATATGGTAAGTTAAGCATATAGTAAATTCTTTATTTTTTTGTTATTATATTTAAAAAGTGGTTAATCTAATATTTTGTGGATTAGCTCTTTTTTATTAAGTATAGTATACTAAAGAAGTAGTATATAGGCGAATTTTATTATACTACATAGGGTGTAAGATTTTACGGTGATAGTACAGTTTTTATTGATGCTTTTAAACCATGGGTTTCAAAGGGTGGCTCATGGTATTATGGAAGTCAAAATGGGGTTTTTTCATTTCATGTATATTATGGTTCTTTTATTTATGATCAAGGAAGTCGGTTGGGTAATATACTATAATATAATAGAATTTTAAATTACTAAAATATTGGTAATTGATGAGATATTATAGACGAGATTGTTTAGGTAAAATTAAATGCTTTTACGGTGATTATTCTAACTTTGTTTTTCCAACAGGGTCTTGGGCCTATCATGGTTGTCAATGGTATGATGGTGTTTTTACAGGGGAGTTTGCTTTTTTGGGTAATATAGGTTTTGCACTTTATAAACATGGAAGTCGGTTGGCTTTTATTACTACAATATAATAAAATTTAAATTATTATTTTTATGGTGATTGATAAGGTATTGTAGAAATTTAATTCTTTTCTATTTAATTTTGGACAAATTTTGAAATGATTATAAGTCTTATTATTGGAAATTGACTTTTTTTGCTTTTCCTATATAATATAATGTTGTGTGAGGGGGGAAGGGCATGGAATTGTCTGAAAAAAAATTAATTCATTTTATTGATTCTTTTTATACAAATCATTTACTTGATTTTTATTCATATAAGAAATTACGTATTGCTATTCATTTTTATTATCATGATGTTTGTTATAGAGAGTTAGAAAAAATTTATAAGACAAGTACTCATTTTATTCATCAATCTATTCACGGAGATTTGGTAGAAAGATTTTTAGGAGAGGAGTTTTATAATTTATTACAAGATAAAATTCGCTCTCATAATCGTAATACTCGTGGAATAGGAGCTTTGTTTGCTATTAAATCGTTATCAGATGAAGAGTTGTTGTCTATTAGTATTGTAAAAAATGTTAATACTGAGATTCATACTGTAAGAGAATTAAAAATGATGAAAACCTCTATTTTATATTTGGAGAAAAGTCTTACTTATACTCAAATGGCTTCTATTTTAGGGTATAGTAAATCTTCTATTGGTAATTATTTGACAAGTGAGCATTTGCAAGATTTATTGAGAGAAGAATATTATAATTTTATTATTCAAAAGCTTTCTGATAAATATTCTGTTTTATCTAGTGATCTTGCTACAAAAAAGGAGAAGCTCGTTCAATTGCTTCAATTTATAGAAAAAGAACAATTCTCTTTAGAAGAATTAAGAAAGATAGATTTTTATTCTTTTGCTTCTCAATTTGATATAGATTCTTCTTTTATATATTCTTATTTTAATACTACTTATTTTGAAGAATTATTATTTCGTTCTTGTAATAAAAATACTAAAGGAAAGTAGAAAAATATTTCCTTTTTTTGTATAAATAAGAAGTAGTCTTTTTTTTTCTATCTTTTTACGTTATAATATAAAGGAAATGAGGTAAGACATATGTATGAGTATATAAAGGGAATTGTTACAGAAATAAAAAGTAATGGTGTGGTAGTTGAAAGTCATGATATAGGGTATTTTATATTTACTTCTAATCCTTATGCTTTTAATGAGGGAGAAAATTATAAGGTTTATTTGTATCAAGTTGTTAAAGAAGATGAACTTAGTTTTTTTGGATTTAAAAGTATAGAAGAGAGGAATTTGTTTTTAAAACTCATTCATGTAAAAGGACTTGGTCCTAAAATGGCTTTACCTATTCTTGCTACAGGTTCTATTCCTGGAATTGTTGATGCAATAAATAGAGAAAATATTCTTTATTTAAAAAAGTTTCCTAAAATTGGAGATAAGTTGGCTAAGCAAATTGTTCTTGATTTAAAGGGAAAACTTGGGGAAATTACTGCTGTTGAAGAGGTAGAAGATCATGATGTAGTAGAACTTAGAGAGGTATTATTAGGTCTTGGTTATAAAGATAAGGAAGTCTCTTCTGTTCTTCCTAAGATATCATCTGATTTAACAATAGAGGATAAGGTAAAGGAAGCTTTAAAATTATTATTAAAATAGGAGGTCATTATGCATACAGAAGATGTCTTAAATTGTGAAGAAAATTGTGCTGATGAGATACTTGAAAATTCTATTCGACCTGAAAGTATTGATGAATATATTGGGCAAAAAGATGTAAAAGAGAATATTAAGGTTTTTGTAGAGGCTGCAAAAATGAGAGAAGAGGTGCTTGATCATGTTTTGCTTTATGGTCCACCAGGTCTTGGAAAGACGACTCTTGCTAATATTATTGCAAATGAACTTGGTAGTAATCTTAAAACAGCAAGTGGACCTAGTATTGAAAAAAGTGGTGATTTGGCTGCTATTTTATCTTCACTAGAACCAGGTGATGTTTTATTTATTGATGAGATACATCGTATGCCTCGATTTATTGAGGAAATATTATATCCTGCCATGGAAGATTTTTCTTTAGATATTATTATTGGAAATGAAGGGAATACTCGAAGTATAAAAATTGATTTACCTCCTTTTACTTTGGTTGGTGCAACAACAAGAGCAGGAGATTTAACAGCCCCCCTTCGTGATCGTTTTGGAATCGTTTGTAAATTGCAATATTATACACAAGAAGAGTTATCTTTGATTGTTAAGAGGACGGCTCGGGTTTTGGGGACTGCAATTGATGAAGAGGCTGCTCATGATTTAGCTAGTAGGAGTCGTGGTACTCCAAGAATTGCTAATCGATTATTTAAGCGTGTTCGAGATTTTGCAATTGTAGATAAAAAAGGGATAATTGATAATGAAGTTTGTGATAAGGCCTTAGAACGTTTAAAAGTAGATAAATATGGTTTGGATGATACAGATCATGAGCTTTTACTTGCAATTATTAATAAATTTGGAGGAGGACCAGTTGGTATTGAGGCGATTGCCTCTGCTATAGGTGAAGAGGTCACTACTATTGAAGATGTTTATGAACCTTATCTTATGCAGAATGGGCTTTTAAAACGAACACCTCGTGGACGTGTTGCTACTTCTCTTGCCTATGAAGTATTACAAATTAATTATCAAGAAAGTGTATTTGAGGAGATGTAGAGATGGCAAATAAGCATAGAATGTTTATTTATAGAGAAATTACTAAAATAGGTGCTAAAACAGTAATATTGGGAAATGAAATAGAAAGGAAATAAGATTTATGAGAGTAGAAGAATTTGCTTATCATTTACCAGAAGAATTAATTGCGCAAACCCCTTTACAAGAAAGAGATGAGGCACGTCTTTTAGTATTGGATAAAGAAACTGGAGATTTAGAACATAAACATTTTTATCATGTTCTTGATTATTTAGAAAAGGGAGATACACTTGTTCTAAATGATACTAAGGTACTTCCAGCACGTTTAATAGGTGAAAAATATGATACAAAAGCAGTCATTGAAGTATTGCTTTTAAAAAATATAGAGAAGGATATATGGGAATGTTTAACAAAACCTGCAAGGCGTATAAAAGAGGGAGTGATTGTCTCTTTTGGAGATGGTAGGCTAAAGGCTAAATGTATTGAAGTAGGAGAAGAAGGGATTCGAAAATATGAATTTTTATATAATGGGATTTTTTATGAGATTTTAGATAGTCTTGGTACTATGCCTCTTCCTCCTTATATTCATCAAAAATTGGAGGATGCTTCTATGTATCAGACTGTTTATGCAAAGGAAATTGGTAGTGCTGCTGCTCCTACAGCGGGACTTCATTTTACAAAAGAACTTTTATCTAAAATTAAAGATAAGGGGGTTAATATTTGCTCTGTTACTTTACATGTTGGTTTGGGTACATTTCGACCAGTTAATGTAGAGAAAATAGAAGAACATGAGATGCATAGTGAGTATTATACTATGAGTCAGGAGAGTGCGGATTTACTTAACAAGACAAGAGAATGTGGTCATAAGATAATTAGTGTAGGAACAACAAGTTGCAGAGTACTTGAAACGATTGCTTCTAAAAATAATGGAATATTTAAATGTGAGAGTGGATTTACTACTATATTTATCTATCCAGGCTATCGTTTTCAAGGTATTGATACTTTAATTACTAATTTTCATCTTCCTAAATCGACGCTTTTAATGCTTGTTTCTGCTTTAGCAGGAGTAGAAAATGTATTAGAAGCCTATAGGGTAGCTGTTGATGAGAAGTATCGTTTCTTTTCTTTTGGAGATGCTATGCTTATCAAATAGTTTATATTGTTAATTTTTTCACTATTTTTTGATAGCTATAATTTAATAAATATAAAACCATATTTTTGTGTTTTATAATAAATTATAGTTTTTTTTCTTTCGTACTTTTACGGTGATTGGATAGGAAATGTTCGTCTTACTCAATCTTGGCCTTGTTATGGTGGTTATTTTAATGTTGGAATGTATACAGGGCTTTTTGCTTATGGTTCAGAACAAGGACTGATTCATACTTTTTTTGGAAGTCGGTTTCTTGTATAAAACTATAATAAAATAAAAAACAAAATTGTTTTTAGAATAATAGTTTATTTATTATAGAGTTCTTTATCTTTTTTATATATTGTTTATTTGTGTAATAGTGCTATAATACAAGTATGGATGGTGATTGTTTTGAAAGAGTATATTGAACAAGGTGAATATGAACCTAGAAAAGGGTTAGAGTATGTAAAAAGAGATAATGTGGCTTTAATTACAGCTTTTGAGGATAAATTTTGTGTTTTGCAATATAATGAGGTGAATTATAAATCTTTGATTACTGGTGGTGTTGAGAAAGGTGAAGATTTTGAATTAGCAGTTGCTAGAGAATTATTAGAAGAAACAGGGTATTTTGATATCGCTAAGATTGTTTTAGTTGAGAATGGAATACATGTTGCTAAATTTTATGTTGAGCATAAACATCAAAATAGACTTGCTTTTTATTATCCTTATTTTGTTCAACTAAACTCTTTAGAAAATAAGGATATTGCTGAGAATGAAAGTAGGGAGCATGCTCATATTTGGTTGACTAAAGATGAGGTAGAACAGTTTGGGATGTTTGAAAATCATATTATGATGTTTGAAGAGGCTGTAAAAGTAAAAAAATTATAACCTCTTTTTTTTCCTTTTATCTTTCTGTAGATTTTGATTTACTACTTTAAAAAAATGTTTTATAATGAGGTAGGTGATTATAGTGCAAGAATTATTTAAAAAATTAAATATTGAACCTCAAGACATGACACTTTATGAGAGAGCTTTTTCTCATTCTAGTTATGCCAATGAAAATCGTTTTATGCAGAGCTATGAGAGATTGGAGTTTTTAGGCGATGCTATTGTTGATTTTGTAGTTGCAGAGTATTTGTATGCACATTTTAGGGAAGATGAAGGTGAAATGACTAAAGTACGTGCTAGCTATGTTTGTGAAAATGCTTTGTATGAGTATTCTATGGCTATGGGGCTGAATCATTATTTAAAATTAGGTCATGGTGAATTGTATAAAGAAAATGTTCAAAATAAAGCTATTATTGCTGATATTTTTGAATCTTTTATGGCAGCGATTTATTTGGACTTAGGTTTTGATGTTGTACGCCGTGTTGTACTTTCTATTGTTACACCTTATATTCAAGATCAAGTTACTTTTTTTAGTGATTATAAATCTGCTCTTCAAGAGGCGGTTCAAACTGATAAAAAAAGCGTTGAATATATTTTGATTCGTGAAGATGGTCCTTCTCATAAAAAAATATTTACTGTTGAGGTTCGTGTAGAGGGTATTGTATATGGTCAAGGTGTAGCAAGTAGTAAAAAAGAAGCAGAACAAAATGCTGCAAAAGAGGCGTTAGAAAAGCTTGCAAATTAATTTAGAAGAAGATTTGAAATAATAATTATTTTATGATATAATCTAGAAATATTTATCTAATAAAAAATTAAGAAGAAAGGAAGTATTATGAGTAAAATTAAAATATTTAGTTTAGGCGGCTTAAATGAAAATGGAAAAAATATGTATGTTGTAGAAGTAGATAAAAGGATATTTGTTTTTGATGCTGGTCTAAAATATGATAATGATATAAAGCTTGGAATTGATTATATCATTCCAAATTACGATTATTTAATAAAAAATAAAAAGAATGTTGTAGGTATTTTTTTAACACATGGGCATGAAAGTCATATGGGAGCTGTTCCAGAGTTATTAAAGCAACTTCCCCATATTCCTGTTTATGGTAGTAAACTTACTTTAGATTTATTAAAAAGTGATTTAGATCCTAGAATTTTAAAAAAAGTAAAATTAGTTGAGTTGAAACCACATATTAAAATTAATTTTGGGAGACTTTCTCTTTTTCCTATTCGTGTTACGCATTCTATACCGGATTCATTGCTTTATGTTTTGTATACACACGATGGTGCGATTGTGTATACAGGAGATTTTGTATTTGACTCTACCGTTCCAGAAAATTATCAAACTGATATTGGAAAACTGGCATATGTTGGGAAACAGGGTGTTTTATGTCTTTTAAGTGAATCTTTATATGCAGAAAGGGCAGGACATACTAGTCCAAATAATAGAGTCTCTTCTTTTATTCGAGAAGTTTTAACGAAAAGTGAGGATCGAATTATTGCTACTGTTTTTCCAGCACATTTTTATCGCTTACAAGAGATTTTTGATGAAGTTTTAAAAACAAATAGACAAGTTATCATTATGGGGAAGAAGTTACAGAGTATAATTATTAAGGCTATTGATGATGGGTATTTGCGTTTTAATAAACAAAGAATTGGTAATCTTGCCAATATAGAAGATAAAAATTCTATTATATTGATTTCTGATGATAGAGAAAAACCTTTTGCTAATTTAGAAAGAATTATTAGAGGATATGATAAGTATATTACTATAAAAGAGCAGGATACTATTTTTATTACAGAGCCTACTTATGAGGGTATAGAAAAAATTACTGCTGAGATTATGGATGAGGTGGCTATGCTTGGTGCAGATGCTGTTAGTTTATCTTCTAAAGAGCATTTACTTCATCATGCCTCACGTGAAGATTTAATGCTTATGATTAATTTAATGAATCCTAAGTATTATTTTCCAGTTAAGGGTGAGTATAGGCATTTATATGCTAATGGTGTTGTAGCAGAGGATGTTGGTATACCAAAAAATCATATTATTTTAAAACAGAATGGTGATATTGCTACCTTTATTAATGGTGAATTAAAGTCAGAAAACTTTGATCATATTAAAGTAGATGAAATATTTATAGATGGTACAAGTGGGGAAGATGTTGGAAATCTTGTATTAAAAGATAGAGAAATGTTAGGAGAAAATGGTATCGTTATTGTTAGCTGTACCCTTAATAAAGATACGAAAAAAATTGTAGGTGGACCTGAGATACTTACTAGGGGTTTTATTTATGTTCGTGATAATCAATCTTTGCTTGAGGATACGAAGTCTTTAGCTAAAGAGGTTATTGAGATTAATATAGAGGATAATGTTAAAAGAGTGGACTATTCTAAGATTAAAAATGAGGTAAGAGATAAATTAGGAAAATTTTTCTATGAAAAAACTGAATCTAAACCTATGATTATAACTGTTATACAAGAAGTGGAAATATAGAATATGAAAAAAACTAAGGAAGAACTTGTAAATGATTGTTTAAAATTATGTAAAGAAAATTCTCCTAAAGATGTTATATTCTTTAATATCGGTATTGTAAAGGCAAAGTCGTTAGGTGCGTTTTATAAAGCAAATTTATTTGTTATTACTGTTGGTACTTTGCTTATGGATATTAAGTTGCAAGAAGCAAGAAAAGCGGGTATTATTGAGAAACATGTGGAGATGTCTATAGAATTTGCTAAAGTTTTTTTAAAGAATTATTCTATTACAGAGGAAGAGTTTAATCAAATTATTTGTTGTATTAGAGAACATCATCTTATAGAACATACAAGTTTGGAGGCAGAAATTGTGTCTAATGCTGATTGTTATCGTTTTTTGTATCCGATAAGTGTTTTTTCTTATTTGAAGATTTTGTTAGAGAGAGGATTAAATGTACATGAGGCTTTGCAACAAGTTAAGAATAAGGTTGATGAAAAGTATCATTTGTTAACTCTATCTAAGGCTATAGAGGAGCTTACAGATAGTTACCATTCTTTTGAAATCCTATTAAGAAATATTGATGAAGATTATGTATCGTTAACTAAAGACTGTTTATAAAAAAGACTAAAAAAATATAGAAAAATAATGATAGTATAGTTATATATACTGTTTTTTCTTTTCTAAATAATTTATCTTCAATACCCAGCATTTTTATCTCTTTTTATTGTCAGGTCTTTTATTAAATGATAAACTTAAAATGAGGTGTATGTTGTGAAAGTTTTATTATATACAGAGGGATTAAAAACTATAGGTGTTAGTGGTTTGGGAAAGGCGATTGAACATCAGAAAAAGGCTCTTAGTGATGTGGGAATTTCTTATACAATTAATGTAACAGATGATTATGATATTCTTCATATTAATACTTGGTTTTTTAAATCTTATTTTGTAGCGAAAAAGGCTAAAAAACGTGGAAAAAAAATTGTATATCATGCACATTCTACAGAAGAAGATTATCGTAATGGTTTTATTTTGGCTAATCAGACATCTAAACTTATTAAATGGTGGCTTATTAAATGTTATTCTTTAGGTGATGTGATTGTTACCCCTACAGAGTATTCTAAAAAATTACTTGAAAATTATAAAGGTCTTGAAAATAAAAAAATTTATGCTATATCGAATGGAATTGAGCTTGATTTTTTTAAAGATGATCCATCTTATAGAGAAACTTTTAGAAAAAGGTATAACTATGAGGAAGAAGATAAGGTCATTATTAGTATAGGTTTATATATTCGAAGAAAAGGTATTGTTGATTTTGTTGAATTAGCTAAAAGACTTCCTGAATATCAATTTATTTGGTTTGGTGAAAGTCCTCTTATGGCGGCTACTGAGGATGTTAGGCGTGCTGTAAATACTAAACTTCCCAATCTAAAATTTGCAGGCCATGTGGATCAAACTTTTATTCGAGAGGCTTTATCAGGTTGTGATTTATATTTATATCCAACATTTGAAGAGACTGAGGGTATTCCTATTATAGAGGCCACTATCATGAAATGTCCTGCTATTATTCGAGATATTCCAATATTTGATGAATTTGAGGATAAAAAGAGTATTTATAAGGCAAAAGATGTTGATGAGTTTGAATTATTAATAAGATCTTTTTTTAAAGGTGATTTGCCTTCTCTTGTAGAAGAAGCTTATCTTCTTGCTAAAAAAAGAGATATAAAAGAGGTTGGAAAACAGTTAAAAGAAGTTTATAAAAAAGTATTGGAGGATTAAATATGAGTGATTATATTCGTTTTCTTAGAAATTATGTTGGAAGTAGAGCACTTCTTACAGTTGGATCTTGGATTTTAGTTATTAATGATAAAAATGAAGTATTGATGCAATTTCGAAGTGATTTTCATGCTTGGGATTTTCCAGGTGGTACTATGGAAATTAATGAGACTATAGAAGAATCTGCTATTAGAGAGTTGAAGGAAGAGACTAATTTGGAAGCTGAAACTATTCAAATTTTGGATGTTTTTTCTGGAGAAGATATTTATAGAAAGTATCCTAATGGTGATGAACTTTATGTAATATCTGTTTTGTGTGAAGTACGTAAATTTCATGGAGATTTACATATTAATGATGGAGAATCTACTCAGTTGAAATGGTTTAAGTTTGATGAGTTACCAGAAAATCTTGCTCCTGTTACTCAAAGATGTATTGAACGTATTCGAAAATACTTAGTTGAATTATAATATGATACTTAATGTTAGTGGACGAACAGATATTGTTGCTTTTTATTCTGAATGGTTTATGAATCGTTATAGAGAGGGTTTTGTGGATGTTCGAAATCCTTTCTATTATCATATGGTTAGTCGTATTTATTTTAAAGATGTTGATTTAATTTTGTTTTGTACTAAAAATCCTTTGCCTATTTTAGATCAATTAAAAGAGATAAATAAAAAAATTTTGTTTCACGTTACTTTGACTCCTTATAAAGAAGATATTGAACCTAAGGTTTTAAAGAAGAATATTATAGAAGGTATTAAACGAGTATCTAAGATTATTGGAAAAGATTATGTATATGTAAGATATGATCCTATTTTTTTAAATGATAAATATACAGTTGATTATCATATCAAGGCATTTGATTCTATGTGTTCTATGCTTGATGGATATGTTCATCATATTATTGTATCTTTTTTAGATGAATATAAAAATGTAAATAAGAATAAAACTATATTAAAAAATAGAATGATTACAGAAAAAGAGTATAGAAAGATTGGATTTTATTTTAGTAGCATAGCTAAAAGGCATCGTATGTGTGTTCAAACTTGTTGTGAAGAGAGGAATTTAGTTGAATATGGTTTTATAAAGGATGATTGTATTTCGCGTGATTTAGCTTATAAACTTACTAAAAAGAAATATAAGAAATGGAAAGTACGTGATTGTCAATGTGTAGAGATGGTCGATATAGGTGTTTATAATTCTTGTGGGCATTTCTGTAAATATTGTTATGCGAATTATGATGAGAAAAAAGTGTGTGCACATTTTAAAAAACATAATAAGAATTCTTCTCTTTTAATTGGAGATTTAGAAGAGGAGGATATTATAAAAGTACGAGCAGATAATGGAAAAAAATAAAAAAATACACCCTAAAATTAAGATTTATTTCTAATAATAGAATTGGAGGGTGATTTTATGACAATTAAATATCGTTATCGAAAGCAGATACTAGCTTGTGTTAGTGTTTTTGTCTTCTTTTTAAGTTTAGGAGGATTTGTTTTTTATCAGTATTCTTATAAACATAAGGGCTCTATTGCTAAAAAGGAAGTTCTTTTGTCTAACAAGAAATCCACTGTAAAAAAAACTAGTGTCTTGAAAAAGAAGGAGGAAGAAACAGAAAAGAAAAACAAAGAGGAAAAAGTGTCTGTTAAAGTTGATATTAAAGGGGAGGTGCAAGTTCCAGGACTTTATACTTTAGAAGAGGGTAGTCGTGTAAGTGATGTTATTCAACTTGCTGGTGGGCTTACTGAAATAGGTGATACTACTGTTATCAATCTTAGTAAAAAGATTGTAGATGAGATGGTCATTATTATTTATAGTAAAGAGGAAGTTTTAAATTTTAAAAAGACACAAGAGGTTTATGAGCAAGTTATTGATCAATGTCAGAATGGTCATGAGGGAATTTCTAATGATGCTTGTATTTCTATAGAAGAAGATTCTAATAAAGAAGAAAGTATTTTGGTTACAGGTCCTATTTCTCTTAATACGGCTTCTCGTGAGGAGTTACTTACTTTACCAGGAATAGGGGAGTCTAAGGCGGATTCTATTCTTCAATATAGAGAGGAACATGGTGAATTTACTAGTATTGAAGAAATTAAAGAAGTAAATGGTATAGGAGATAGTCTTTTTGATAAGATTAAGGAAAATATTACTTTGTAATTTTTTTTATTACATTCTTTTACTATTTGTTCTTATCTTTACCTGTTTTCGGGTTCATATTAAAAGAGTTAGTCAATATTCACTTTCTTCTACATCTTTTACTGGAACTATTTTGTCTATTAAAATAGAGGGAGATTTACTTTCTCTTACATTAAGAGATAAAAAATGGGAAAATATTTTTGTTTCTTTTCGTTTTTCTAGTGAAGAGGAGAGAAACATGTATCAAGATTTTTTTCTTTTAGGTGATTTCGTTCTAGTAGAGGGTGAATTTACATCTATAAAAGGTGCGACCACTCCAAATGTTTTTGATTATAAAATGTATGCTTATCGAAAAAATATTTTTTATTCTATTCAGGCAACTTCTATTGTTAAATTAAAAAGTAATAAAAATCTTTTGTTTTCACTTAAAAATTTTATTTATCATTATTTTTCTACGTTTAAAAATGGTAAATATTTATCTTTATTGTTGCTTGGGGAGAAAACTTATATGGATAGAAATATTCTTTCTTCTTTTCAAAATAATGGAATTAGTCATTTATTTGCTGTTAGTGGTATGCATGTGGGTATTTTATCTAGTTTGATTCTTTCTTTTTTTAAAAAAATTGGTTTTTTGGAAGAGAGGCGATATTTTCTTACTTGTTTCCTTTTATTTTTTTACATGCTTCTTACTGGATGTACTGCTTCTGTTACTCGAGCTTTTTTATTCTTTTTTCTTTTTACTATTAATAAGATTTTTTATTTTCATGTTGAAGGTATTTATATTTTTATTTTGACAGCTTCTATTACTTTGCTTTGTAATCCTTACTTTATTTATGATGTCGGCTTTCAATATTCTTTTTTGATCAGTTTTACTTTGTTACTTTCCCAGAGGATTATTAATCGATATAAAAATTATTTTATGAGACTTTTTGTAACTTCCTTTTTTTCTTTCTTTGTTAGTATTCCTATTACTACTTATCATTTTTATCAAATTAATTTATTAAGTATTTTTTATAATTTGTTTTATGTGCCTTTTGTTACGGTTTTACTCTTTCCTCTTTCTTTGCTTATTCTTATTGTCCGTCCATTAGCTTTTTTCTATGATTTTTTTATTTGGATACTTGAATCTAGCTCTTTATGTCTTACTAAAATTGATTCTTTTTGTTTTATTTTTGGAAAGGTTCCTTTTTTCATTTATATTCTGTATTTTTTATTCTTTTTTCTTTTTTTAAAATTTTTACAAAAAAAGATACTATTCTTTTCTATTCTTCTTCTTATGTTTCATTATTTTTATTTTGATCTTTTTAATAGGGATTATTTAGTGATGCTTGATATTGGGCAGGGAGATAGTTTTTTGATACATAGTAGAGGACAATCTATTTTAATTGATACAGGTGGTGTTTTAGACTTTCAAACCGAACCATGGAGGGAAAGAGAGAAAAAAAATATTACAGATACGATTACGCTTCCTTATTTAAAAAGTAGAGGAATAAAAAAAATTGATTATCTTTTGCTTACACA
This sequence comes from Bacilli bacterium, assembly GCA_022793235.1. Lineage (GTDB taxonomy): Bacteria > Bacillota_I > Bacilli_A > RF39 > UBA660 > UBA2730. The sequence continues at coordinate 19,282 of JAAWCL010000009.1, forward strand.
TGGAGATTTTGATCATTTAGGGGAGGCGATTCATATTATAGAAAATTATAGAATAGGAAAAATTTTTATTAATGATGGGAAGATTAATTTTTTGGAAGAGAAAATTATTCATTTGTTCCCTTCTGTAGAAATTTGTTATCAAAATACTTATTTTGAGGTAGGAGATTTTAAATTTTTTTCACTTAATACAGATTTAGGGGATGAGAATTCTTCTAGTATTGTATTATATGTTCTTTATAAAGATTATAAAATGCTTTTTATGGGAGATGCTAACTTTAAAAGTGAGGAATATCTTATGAAAAATTATAATTTAGAAAAGATTCATTTGTTAAAACTTGGACATCATGGGAGTAAGAGTAGTTCTAATGCTACTTTTTTAGAACTTCTTTCTCCTGATCTTGCTCTTATTTCTGCTGGGGTTGATAATAAGTTTAATCATCCTAATCAAGAAACTTTAGAGCGATTAAAAAAATTAAATGTAGAGTATTATGTTACAAATGAAGTGGGAACAGTTGAGATTGATTTTAGTCATAATCATATAAAATATTAGATTTGCTCCTCTATTTCTTTAATTGAAATCAAAAAGAAGAAAAACTTTCAAGCATTCATTATAAGTTTTGGATTAGCTATTTTTTTGTTTCTTAGATATAATAAAGATGTAGTATAGAATTTACAACTTTATTTTGATAAAGAAAACTTTCTACTACATATGATGCACTTTTACGGTGATTATGAAAACTTTATTGGTTTATCTATGCCTTGGGCATACCATGGTGCTCATTGGCATGATGGAGTTCGTACTGGTGGTTTTTCTTTTACTTGTACAAGTGGTGATCGTAACAATTTATATCGTGGAAGTCGGTTGGTATTGTATTTGATGTAATAGAAAAGTAGTAATGTGATAACTAAAACTTTATTCAGTAAAGTAGGTTTTTAATACTATATAATTGTAACTTTTTTAGTGATAGGGTGTTCTTTCTTTTATAATATTCATGAAAAATTCTAAATATTATAGTGATTCATAATTTGTGGTATTTTTTTACGGTGATAATACGAATTTTGGTCATTCTACTTTTTCGTGGAGTTATCATGGAGGTTATTGGCTAGACGGAGTTATTGCTGGAGAATTTGCATTTTATCGTGATTGGGGTCCTGCTTATCCAAGTTCTGGAAGTCGGTTGGAATATCTACTATAATATTAAATTATTTTAGTTTTATGATAAGAATAGAAAAAATAAAATATTATAGAAATTAATCCCTTAAAATATTTTATATAGAGTTAAGTTGCTTGTTTTATTTTGTTTCAAATTTTATTTGAATCTTGTTTACTTTCCTTTTTTAATTCGTTACAATAAAAGTATATTAGGTGGTGATTTGATGGAAAAATTAAAATCTGTTGTAAGTATAAATAAATTAGAATCATCACAGTTAATGAAAGAATATATGAATGCTTGCTCTTCCAAAGAATTTAAAACCTATATAGAAAGTTTAAATATAGAAGAGACATTATTAGTTAAATATACATCTTCTATACAAGATGCTCTTTTAGAGAGAAAACAATGTGAAAAATGTCAATCTTTTCGGGAATGTACCCATGCTGTTAAAGGATATTGTATGGTTCCAGAAAAAGTGGGAAAAAGAGTGGTTTTTATCTATGTTCCTTGTGAGAAATATAAAAAATATAATGAATTGAATAAAAATGTGACTTATTTTGAGGTATCTAGAGAGATAAAAGCTGCATCTTTTCAAGAACTTTATAAAGATGATAAGGCAAGAATACCTATTATTAAATATTTTAAGGAATTTATAGATCATTATTTGGAAAATAATAGATATAAAGGATTATATTTGACGGGAAATTTTGGAGTAGGTAAGACTTATCTTATTTCTGCTTTGTTTAATGAGCTTTCTAAAAGGGGAGTTAAAAGTACAATTGTGTATTATCCAGAGTTTTTGCGTAATTTAAAATCTTCTTTTAAAGATGATTATGAAGAAAAATTTAATTTTGTTAAAAAGAGCCCTTTATTATTACTAGATGATATAGGAGCAGAGAATTGTAGTGGTTGGAATCGAGATGAGGTTCTTGCACCTATTCTTCAATATAGAATGGAGGAAGCATTACCTACTTTTTTTACATCTAATTTTAATTTAAAAGAGTTAGAGACTCATCTTGCTAGTACATCAAATGGTATTGAGAAAGTAAAAGCAAGGAGATTGATTGAAAGAGTTAAGCAATTAAGCACAGATTTATCTTTAATATCTGAAAATAGAAGAGATTAGAGGAGGATAGAATGATAGAAAAAAATGAGAATGGTTTTATTGATATAGAAGTTAAACAGTTATTAGATTGGGAGGAGAATGAAGGATGTATTGTAAGTGATAAGATTACAAAGGAGGGTTGGTGCGTTGGTTATATGTATCGAGAAAAAGGGGAGAATCAATATCCTGATAGTGGTTGGAGATTTTTAAAGGGAGATGAGGATGATGTTTATATGAATGATGTCGATAATCATCATGTTTTTTCTTTAAATACTATTTGTAATTATGATCCTGCTATTCTACCTTATTTATATTCTTCTGTGGGTAGTGCTTATATTCGTGTTTCTGCTCATGAATTTGTTTTAGATAAGTGTGATAGGGAAATTTATTTTAAGAAACAGGATAGGTAGTTTTGGAGGGATGATTGTTTGAAAAAAATAGTTTTGGTTTTCATTTTTATATTATTATTTAGTGGTTGCTCTAATCAAGGAAGTAGCAGACTGGATAAGATACTGGATGAGGATAATTACATAGTAATTGATGTAAGAACAGAAGAAGAATATAATACAGGGCATGTTGTAGGTGCTTTAAATATTCCTTATGATGAGATTGATGAGCATGTTGATTTAGATAAGAATAAAACAATTCTTGTTTATTGTAAGAGTGGGAATAGAAGTGGTACTGCATATACTATTTTAAAGGATTTAGGTTATAAAGTGTTTGATTTGGGAGCTTATCAGGATATTTCTTTAGAAAAAGAGTAAGAAAGATTATTGACAAAATAGTAAATCGTGTTATGATAAATACATAAATGCATGGATTAGGACGAGATGAATAAGCTTAACTTTACAGAGAGTAGGGATGCTGAGAGCCTATAAGAGATGTTTATTTGTTACTACCTATAAGCTGGACTCGAAAGATGTTCCCGGATTAGACCGTTAATTTAAATTAAGAAAAACATAGGATGGTACCGTGTTTATGCACTCCTTATATATGATTATATATTGGGAGTTTTTTTGTTATAGGAGGTATGAAAATGACAAAAGTTATGATTAGTGAAAAGCAAGTTGTGCGTATTCAAGAGTTTATGTTGAATTATATAGGGATTTCTGTTCAAGAAAAGAAATTGTCTCATGATGAAGTGGTTTCTATTTTAATCGAAAAGGGTATTCCTATACCTAAAAAAGTTTCTTTTAATGTTATTAATAATGAGGCACTACTTAAAGGAGATTATGTTTTAGTGAAAGATAAAAATTGTCAGATATTGGCCTATCAAAATCCAATGCGTTTTTATTCTAATGCGCTTTTATTTGAACTTCGTTCTAAGTTTAATTTAGAAAAAGTGAAAAAAGCGAGAAGAAAATTTTTGGAAGAAAATGGATATATTGAAACAGAGTATGGAGTGATTGATCAATGGGAAGAAGGGGTTAATATTGATGTTACAGAACATGTAAATAGGCAAAAGCGATTCGTTATGTGTCAAAATAAATCATTTAGAAAATAAATTTATATAAGAAAAGAGGAAAGAATATGATTAATATAAAAGAGAATGAAAAATTAAGTGTTTTGAATCATTCTTGTGCTCATTTATTAGCACAAGCTGTAAAACATATTTATAAAGATGCAAAATTTTGGGTTGGACCTGTTATTGAAGAAGGTTTTTATTATGATATTGATTTAGGAGATAAAACTTTAACAGAAGAAGATTTACCTGTTATAGAAAAAGAAATGAAAAAAATTGCGAAAGATGGTAAACGAATTATAAGAGAAGAATTATCTAAAGAAGAAGCTTTAGAAAAATTTAAGGACGATCCTTATAAAATAGATCTTATTTCACGTATGAATGAGGAAGAAAATGTTATTAGTTGTTATAGTCAAGGTGACTTTACAGATCTTTGTCGTGGACCACACGTAGATACAGTTAAAGTGTTACGATACTTCAAGTTATTAAAAGTGAGTGGGGCTTATTTTAAAGGTGATTCTAAAAATAAAATGTTACAAAGAATTTATGGTATTTGTTTTGAGAATGAGGAAGATTTAGAGGCGCATTTAGAGTTTTTAGAGGAGTGTAAACAAAGAGATCATCGTAAGCTTGGAAAAGATTTAGATATTTTTATGTTTAGTGATTTGGTTGGAAAAGGACTTCCTATGTGGCTTCCTAATGGTTTTATTGTACGTAGAACTTTAGTTGATTATATTACAGATAAAGAGATTTTTCTTGGTTATAGACATGTTATGACTCCTTCTCTTGGAAATGTAGAACTTTATAAAACATCAGGGCATTGGGATCATTATAAAGAAGATATGTTTCCTTCTATGGAACTTGATGATGAGGCTTATGTATTAAGACCAATGAATTGTCCTCATCATATGATGATGTTTAAAAATAGTCTTCATTCTTACAGAGATTTGCCTGTTCGTATTGCAGAAATTGCGAATGATTTTCGATATGAAGCGAGTGGGGCTGTTTGTGGAATAGAAAGAACAAGAGCTTTTACGCAAAATGATTCTCATATTTTTTGTACGAATGATCAAATTAAAGCAGAATTTAAGGCTGTTATCAAATTAATTCTTGATGTTTATAAAGATTTTGGTTTTACTGATTATAAATTTAGACTTAGTCTTCGTGATAAGGAAGATAAGGAAAAGTATTTTGGAAATGATGAGTTGTGGGAAAGGAGTGAGAAGGAGCTTCGAGAAGTGTTAGAAGAGGTTGGAGCTGATTTTTATGAAGAAGAAGGGGAAGCTGCTTTTTATGGTCCTAAACTTGATGTACAAGTAAAGAGTGCTATTGGGCATGATGTAACTTTGTCTACTGTACAACTTGATTATCAACTTCCTGAGAGATTTGAGCTTACTTATATTGATGAGAGAGGAGAAAAAGTAAGACCAGTTGTTATTCATAGGGCTATACTTGGTTCACTTGATCGTTTTATTGCTTTTTTACTTGAAGAGACTAAGGGTGTTTTACCTTTATGGCTTGCACCAGTACAAGTTCTTTTAATACCTGTTTCTACTATTCATCATGAAGATTATGCAAAAGAGGTATTCGAACAATTTAAGAAAAGGGGTATTCGAGTAGAACTTGATAATCGTAATGAAAAAGTTGGATATAAAATGAGAGAAGCACAAACTAGAAAAATTCCATATTCTATTGTTTTAGGAGATAATGAAAAAGAAAACAATTTAGTTACTTATAGAAAGCATGGGAGCGAGGAAAAAAGTACTGTATCTTTAGAGGGATTTGTTTCATTAGTAGAACAAGAGGTTTATAATAAATCAAAATAAATAAAGATTTTTAGGAAATAGAAATGTCAAGAGTCTATTTCTTTTTTATTGTCAACTTGACAAGATATTTTTTTAAATATATTTACTAAAAGGATGAATTGTAGTAGTATAGAGTTAAGTAGTGGAAGATAGTGGTGAAAAGTGGGGGATTAATATGTTGATGGGTGAGTATCATCATAATGTTGATGAGAAAAAACGATTGATCATTCCCTCTAAATTCAGGAGCGAACTTGGCGAGAAGGTTGTTATTACAAGAGGTCTTGAGAAGTGTTTGTTCCTATATAGAGAGGATGAATTTCAAAAACTTGTTGAAAAACTCAAAAACATGCCTTTTACGAAACAAAGAGTAAGAGAGTTTTCACGCTTTTTATTATCAGGCGCTACTTTGGTAGAATTTGATAAACAGGGAAGAATTAATCTTGCGCCACACTTAGTTAGTTATGCCAACATAGTTAAAGAATGTACTATCATTGGTATTGGTGATCGAGTTGAGATTTGGTCAGATGATTCTTGGAATGATTTTTATAGTTCTACTTTTGATGATATGTCAGAAATAGCTGATGAGTTGTTTTCCGATAACTTTTCAAATTAAGCGAGGGGATTTTATGCATATTAGTGTATTAAAGGATGAGGTTTTAGAAAACTTAAACTTAAAAGAGGAAAGTATTATTGTTGATGCAACTCTTGGGTTTGGAGGACATAGCAGTAGCATCTTAAAGAGAATAAAAAAGGGGTTTTTATTCGCCTTTGATCAAGATAGTGAAGCTATAAAGTATAGTACCAACTACTTAAGTCAGTTTGGTACTAACTACACTATCATTCAGAGTAATTTTGTCTATATGAAAGATTGTTTAGAAAAGTTAGGCGTATTTGAAGTGGATGGAGTATTATTTGATTTAGGTGTTTCAAGTCCACAGCTTGATAATGAAGAGAGAGGTTTTTCTTTTCATAAAGATGCTTATCTTGATATGAGAATGGATAAAAATAATCAATTAGATGCTTATAAAGTTGTTAATCATTATAGTGAAAAAGAACTTGCTCGTATCTTCTTTCAATATGGAGAAGATAAGTATAGTAAAAGTATTGCTCGAAATATCGTACGTGCTCGGGAGCAAAAGAGTATAGAAACTACCCTTGAATTAGCAGAAATTATTAAAAATAGTGTTCCAGAAAGTGTTAGGAGAAAGAAGCATCCTGCGAGGCAAATATTTCAGGCTATCCGAATAGAAGTAAATCATGAACTAGATGTTTTATTACCTGCCCTTCAAAATGCAGTTTCTCTTTTAAAAGTAGGTGGTAGGGTGGAAGTTATTACTTTTCATTCTTTAGAAGATAGGATTGTGAAAAAATACTTTAAATCACTTACAGATGTTGATGAAAGAGTAAAGGGACTTCCTAATGTGCCAGATGAATATTTACCTAATTATAAACTTGTAAATCAAAAGGCTATTTTTCCTAGTAGTAAAGAACAGCAGTATAATATGCGTAGTCGAAGTGCAAAATTAAGAATTATTGAGCGAATAAAATAGAAAGGAATCTTGTATTTATGATAAAGAAAAAAGAGAAGAAAAAAGTAAAAATATCTAAATTTAGTAGGCTTTTGTATCATTTAGCAATTGTACTTGTTTTTGTATCTCCTTTAGCCATTGTATTTTCTAAGGCAACACTTTCTCAGATTAATTTTGAAGTGGAACAAAAAAAACGTGAGATAGAAAAACAAGAAAAAAATAATGCTAGTCTTGCTATGGCTATTGATCAGTTGGCATCTCTTACAAAAATACAAGAAGTTGCTCAAGAGGCTGGTTTGAGTTATAATAATGCTAATATAAAGGTTGTGCAAGATAAATAAGTAGGTGAAAATCGTATGAAGAAGAAAAAGAGAGAGAATACTGTTAAATATAGTCGGCTTGTTGTAGTTGTTTCTCTTTTTTTGTTTTGTCTTATTATCGGCAGATTAATACAGCTTTCTATTTCTTCTGAGATTGATGGGACTAATCTGGCAACACTTGCTAGCAAAAGAACAAATAAAACAGAAGTGATTGAAGCTAAGAGGGGGACTATTTATAGTGCCAATAATGATGCTTTAGCACAGAATGTTACTTCTTATAAGTTAATAGCTTATCTTGATTCAAAAAGAACAACAAATGAAAATAGGCCACAACATGTGATGGATAAAGAAAAAACGGCTAGAGAACTTGCACCTATTCTTGAAATGAGTGAAGAAGAAATTTTGAAGTATCTCAGTAAAACTGGTGTTTATCAAACTGAATTTGGTAGTAAGGGTAAAGGACTTAATGAGATAGAAAAAAGCAAAATTGAAGAACTTAATCTTCCAGGACTTGACTTTATTGAAAGTTATAAAAGATATTATCCTAAAGGAAATTTTATGTCTTATACATTGGGTTATGCTTTATCTAGTGATGAGGATAATACAATTGTGGGAAAGATGGGACTAGAACTTTATTATGATAAAATTTTAAAGGGTGAAGATGGATATGTGACTTATCAAAAGGATCTTAGAGGATATAAAATTGCAGGAACGAAAGAGTATCGAAAAGATGCTACACAAGGAAAAGATATTTATTTGACAATTGATAGTAATGTGCAGTTTTTTATTGAACAAGCTCTTACTAATGCTAAGAATAATTTTGGGTATGAATGGTTTACAATGGTTGTTATGGATGCTAAGACAGGAAAAATTATTGGAATGAGTTCTAATCCTAATTTTGATCCAAATACAAGAGAAAATATTACTAATTATCTTGATTATACTGTTGCTTCTCCTTATGAACCTGGTTCTACTATGAAGACTTTTACTTACATGTGTGCCATGGAAAATAGTGTTTATGATGGTTCAGAGTCTTATAATTCTGGTATCTATGTTACGAGTGATGGAACAGAGATTGGAGATTGGGATCGTAATGGTTGGGGAATGATTTCTTTTGATAGAGGTTATGCTTTATCTAGTAATGTTGGAGTTATTAATCTTATTAATAGGCATATGAATAGTGCTATGCTTCGTAATTGTTTTAGAAGAATGGGATTTGGTAAAAAAACAGGTATTACTCTTCCAAATGAACAAACTGGTAAAGTGGCTTTTAAATATGAAACGGAAATATATAATGCAGGTTTTGGTCAGGGAATTACAACTACTCCTCTTCAAAATGTGCAAGCTTTAAGTGCACTAACAAATGATGGAGTTATATTAAAACCTTATATTGTTGATAAAATCGTAGATTCTGATACTGAAGAAGTGATTTATAAGGGGAAAGTAAAGACAGGTGAAAGGGTTGCTTCTACTGAAACCGTTAATAAAATGATACAGTTAATGGATGATACGGTTAATGGTCTTGGTAATACGGGTGCTCGTTACCGATTAGATGGAGGGCAACTTATTGGAAAGACGGGTACAGCTCAGATGGCTGATATCAATGGAGGTGGATATTTATCAGGGCAAGAAGATATTATTTCTTCTTTTGCAGGTATTTATCCAAAAGATGACCCTGAAATTATTATTTATGCTTCTATGCAAAGGCCTACTGGTGGAGAACAAAGAGGGATTGCGACAGCTGTCAAAGAAGTGGTTACTAATATTGCAAAATATTATGGTAAAACGATTTCTTCTACTGAGGAAAAAGATGATGTTATTAGTTATAAAATGCCTTCTTTTATTAATAAGTCTGTTGATATTGTAAAGACTACTTTGAATAGTCATAATATTGATAATATATTTGTTGTTGGAGATGGAGATAAGGTTATCATGCAATATCCTGATTGTTGTGAGAAAATAACAAATAAGGATAAGGTTTTTTTACTTACAAATGGTACTAATTATATTATGCCTAATGTTGTGGGCTATTCGAGCCAAGATGCCGCTATCTTTTTAGAAATGCATGGTTTTACAGTACATCTTAATGGATCTGGTTATGTTACGAGTCAAAGTATATTAGAGGGTACTCCTATTTCTGGTACTATGGAAATTACTTTGGAACTTGCACCGAAATTTACTGATTCTGGATAGAAAATTTTATTAGAATAGTGGATAATTTTTATAATATAGAGATAAAAAGGTTGAAATAATATCGTATTTAGGATAGGTGATAATATTCGATGAATAAAATGAAGATTGATGAAGTGAAAGAAAAGTTAGTTTCTATTATTTTAGAGGAAACACAGCCATTTAATCCAAACTTTAAAGCTATGCCTATGAAAAATGGAGAGTTTTATAAAAGTCAATATTTTAAAAATATGTTAAAAACTTGTAATATACGTGATTTGCTTTTTCATTTAAGTATTCCAACTCGTTATGGGGCATTTTGTTTGGAAAATGAAATTATGGTTTTTTTGAGAACTATGTTAGGTTATACAATTTAGGCGATGTAACTATTTTTCCATCTCTGCTGGCTCTAACTTATCATGAAACTAGACATGTTCAACAGAGACATAAAATTTCTTTAAAAGAATTAAATTTGGAGTCTTTTTTGTATTATATGGATGCTATTTTAGTTTTAGATCAAGCTTTTTATGTAAGAGAACATGATTCCTTTTTTTCTGAATTGGATGCTAATTTATATGGTATTCGAAAAGCTAAAGATTATTTACAAAATAATTCTTTAAATACACCTAAGATTAACAAGTTTTTAGAAAAAAGAAGTAGAAAATATGAATATCAATATAATAATTATAACTTTCAATTTTTCTTTTCAAAATTTTGTGCTTACTTAAGGAGTTTAGCTTCACAAGAATTGTTTGATGATTTAAGAGTTTCTTCATTTTTTTTAGAGATGGCTCTTTCAAATCTATCATAGAACTAACTTCTTCTTTATTAATAGATGATAATCTTCTTTATGCAATTGTATCTAGTGATGTTTATTTACAAGAATTCTCTTCTTCTAGTTTTTCTACGGAAGAACTTGAGATTGTAAAGAGAGCTTTAAAATATCGTGAACATATTGAGGATTATAAAGTTCAAGCCAATAATAATTATTATGAATATAAAAAGCAGGGAGCTTCTTTTCAACTAAAAAAAGTACAACAATATATAGAAGTTTTGGAAAGTAAAGAAAAGTCTGGTTCCCATTGTGTAAAATAAAAAAACTTCCTAATTTGAATGTCTTTTTTTAATTAGACATCAAGTTAGAAGTCTTTTTTTTATTCTGCTTGATTTTCTTTTTCCTCTACAATAGCACCAGTTGGACATGTATCCATGGCGTCTTGTATTTTTTCTTTTACTTCATCTTCTATATTTTCTTTTAGTTTATCTTTTTTGCAGGTAGATATACCTTCATCATTTAATTCGAATACTTCTGGGCATATTGCTTCACATGCACCACAACCAATGCAAGCTTCTTCATTTACTTTTACTTTCATTTTCTTTCACCTCTCTAAGATGATTCTATCAAAAAAAAATGCCAAGGTAAAGTAATTTGTACTTCTAATTCATAGATATATATGGTAAAATGAGTATATGATTATAAGAAGGTGAAGATATGAGTAGTAGAATGGATCGATATAAGTCATTAAATGATTCACAGACTTCTTCTAGAAGTGATAAAAATAAGAATTTATATACATCTCTTGCTGGTAAGGCTAGATATACTACTCTTGCAGATATAGAAAATAGTAATGCTGTATTACTTACTGGAAAAGAAAAAAAAATCAAGACTAGAGAGAGTTATCAGAAGACGAAGGATTATGGGAATCTTGATTTTGTAGAATATAATCCTATAAAAAAAGAGTTAGAGGATTTTAATTATATATATCAGGAACGAGGAAATCGTGTTTATGATATAAATACTGCTATTGAGGAGGCTAAAAAGAATAGATCTGCTGATGAAGAAATAGGAAATAAAAAAATAGATATTTCTAAGTTCTTTTTAACAGAAGAAGAAATAGAAAAATATAAGAAGATTCGAAACAAAGAAATTGTTCCTGCTCGTGAAGATGTTAAAGAACTTATTCATACGATTACATCTAAAACTTTACGTGGTGAAATTGATCATGCAACAAGTGTTGATTTATTAAGTGATTTGATGGCTGTGGATGGAGAGGATAGGATTGAAGGACAAAAGGATGCTTCTTTTTCTAATACTCGAACAGAAATGGTGGATGAGGCTTTATTGGAGAAAGTAAAGGAACAGGAAAAAAATTATACACCTTTGTCGAAGGAAGAGGCCATGATTCGGGATATGGATCAATCTTTTTATACTCGATCTATGGATTTGTCAGATAAGGATTTTGATTTAGGAATGGATTTTGTTGAGGAAAAGAAGGTTCCTAATATTTTTAAATTTTTCTTATTTGTTCTTTTAGTTTTGCTTGTTGCTGTACTTATTTATTTTATAGTACAAAGTATTTAATTTTTTTAATTTCTATGATATATTAATGAATGGATTAGGGTGGTTATATGAACTTAAAATTTGTATTAAATGAATATATTTTGATATGGAATTTGTTATTTAAAAAATCTCTATCAAAAGAGCTTAATCAATGTAAACAGAAAATTTGGTTAAATTATCAAAAGGAATATGATGCTTTATCTGATGAAGAGATTCATATACTGGAAGATCCTAAAAATTATATACCAGATGATGATACTATCTATAATCGGGTTCGAGAAGAGGATATTTATTTTGATCTTTATAAATTTACTGAAAAATATAAGAAAGATATGAGTCAGATTTTTGATATTTATCTAAAGAAGATTATAAAAGAGTTTACAAATATAGTTAAATTGTCTTTTGATTATGATGTTTTGTTAGTTGATCCTAGGCTTAATTTAGTTGATTATATTGAAAATGAAGAGAACAATATTATTTGTTATGGAAAAGGCCGAGCAAGTATTGATACAATTATAGATATTATTTATAATATAGTAAAAAAAGAGGTTTTATATAGATTAGATGATCAGATTAAGAATGAGAATGTTGTAGATGCTGTTATTGATTTGGCTATTCATAATGAGTTAAAGAGAAGGGTTACTGATAACGATTACTTGCTTGATACATCTGAGGGAAAATTAAAACCTAAAATTTATCCTTATTTTTTAGATTATTTAAAAGGTAATCAGGGGGAATATCATTTTGATCAGATGGACTTTTTTGATTTTATAAAATTTTGTGATCGAAAATTAGACTTATATGTAAGTAATCATTATTCTTATGCTAGTTATAGTAATGCTAATAATCAAATAGAAGAATTAATTTAATTTTGTCATAAAGCAGGGAGGTATATTTATGGAAGAGAAAATGAAAAAGTTATTGGAAAGAATACATTTTGATACCTCCCATTATGATTTTCTTTTAGATGCTGTTTTAGTAAAGATTAAATTATTAAATAAAGGAAAAAGAATAGAAATTTATATAAAAAAAGAAAAACCTATAGATCAAGAGGTTTTAGAAGAGTTAGAAGAGAAAAAGGGGGCTTTTGCTACAGAAAGTCAAATTTTTCTCTATTTTGAAATAGAAAAGCAAGATTTAGAGTTGTTTCAAAATTTATATCCTTATATTTTAAAAAAGAGTGGTTTACATGTAAATGCTTATAATCAATCTTTGGTGGTAGAAGATAATCTTTTATTATTAGTTGCTAACAATGTAGTAGAAAAAAATAAATTAAGTGATGTATTAGAGTTTATTAATGAAGAATATCATAGATTAGGATATTTACAAGATATACAACTTGAGTTTCGAGAAGAACATTCTATTAAAAATGAAATTTTTGAGAGTTTAGTTGAAACTGTTAATCTTGCTAATCAGACTTTGGAAAGTTCTGTTCAGAATACGACTTTAGATGGGGAAGGTAAGAATACTTCTAAATATAAAAAGCGAGAAAAAGATCCAAATAGTATTATAGGTGTTACAATTAAAGAACAGGCTATTCCTATTAAAACGATTATGGGAGAAGATAATAATGTTGTTGTAGAAGCGCAAGTGTTTGGTGTTGAATATTTTGAATCCCCTAAAAGTGATTTTAAAATTATTACTCTTAAGATAACTGATAAGACAGATAGTATTTATTGTAAGGTATTTAGTCGAGATAAGAATGAGTATACTCGTCTTTGTGGAGAGCTTTCTGTTGGACAATGGTTTAAAATTAGAGGTTATACTAAAAATGATGTCTTTAGTAGAGAGCTTGTGTTAAATGCTAGAGATATTATTCGTATAGTTCATGATGAAGAAGATATTGTAGATATCAGTGATGTCAAAAGAGTGGAGTTGCATTGTCATACGAAAATGAGTCAAATGGATGGAGTGGTGGATGAGTGTGATATTGTAAAGCAAGCGATGAAGTTTGGCATGAAGGCTGTTGCTATTACTGATCATAATGGGGTGCAAGGTTTTCCACATGTTTTTAATATGGTCACAGGAAATAATAAAAAACTTGGTGAAGGAGAAGAACCTTTTAAAGCGATTTATGGTACTGAACTTACAATGGTTGATGATGTAGTACATATTGTGTTGCATCCAAATGATGAGGTTATGCTTGATCAAACCTATGTTGTATTTGACTTTGAAACTACTGGTTTTAATGCAGGTGGTGTGGATTCTATTATTGAAATTGGTGCTGTTAAGATAAAAGATGGTATGATTATTGAAAAATATGATGAACTTATTTCTCCTGGAAGAAGTCTACCTTCAAAGATTACTGAAGTTACTAATATTACAGATGCTATGTTAGAGGGTAAGGATAATGAGGAAAATGCCGTTCGTAGGTTTATTGAATGGTTTGGAGATTGTCCAATGGTTGCACATAATGCAAAATTTGATGTTTCTTTTTTGGAAATGGCTTATAAAAAGTATAATTTCGGAGAATTTACTAATCCTGTTATTGATACTTTAGAACTTTCCAGAACGCTTGATAATACCTTTGCAAGACATTCTCTTTCTGCTCTTGTAAAGAGATATGAAATTCCTTGGGATGAATCTGCTCATCATCGAGGAGATTATGATGC
>JAAWCL010000141.1 GCA_022793235.1 Bacilli bacterium
GCAGACTGGGTAAATGAATATCATGATTCGGGTCCAACAAGAAAGCAGTTTAAGCGTGGAAACGGAAATAATAAAGGCGGACGTGAACAAAAGAGAGGGCAAAGATGGTAAATCGTGTATGTATTTCAATAAATAATAGATGTAATCTGAACTGTAAATACTGCCATTTCCACGAAAAAAAGGGTTCTATTAAGACAGATGAAATGGATGTTGTTGCAATTCTGGATAACATTATGGAGTACATAGACAACAATGGCATTGATGTATTTAAAATAGGATTTGTCGGAAATGGTGAACCATTGTTGGAATATGATTCTCTGAAAGAATATATATTGCATATTTCTGATTATCTTGCTGATGGGCGTATTGCTGCATATTCCATCACAAATGGATTACTCGTGGACGAATCCAAATTACAGTTCTTTAAGGAGCATAATGTTAATCTTGGTTTCTCCATTGATGGCATTCCATCAATTCATGATATGTATAGGTGTAATACACATGCCAAAGTAATGGAAAAAATCGAATTATACAGGAAAGTTAATGGTAAATATCCGTCCATGAATTGTACTGTGGGCAAAGAAATATTGGAAAAAGCAGACGAAACAATCAGATTTTTTCAGCAGTTTAACACCAGAGTAACTTTTTCAAGGATGATTGGTCAGTATGGAATTACATTGAATGAGTTTAATGAGTTTTTGAAGAAAGCGATTCAAAAGTTAAATGTAAGAACTGGTGGATATGATTGTACAATGTATGGAGGCTTGTGTGGTGCTGGAATGAATAATTTTTTCTACGCAAACGGAAAAATTTATCTTTGCGGGAATTGCATAGACCTACCGGCATTAGGTGTGAGCAGTATGCCTATACATGAATTGGAAAAGGTATCGTTGGCGTTCGACAGAACACAGTGTTATAAGGAGACATTATGCGAATAGGTTTATATGGACTTCCTACAGCAGGAAAAACTTTCATATTAGATGCTGTTAGAAATTTTGAGGTGCTGGCGGGCAGTTCTTTGTTAAAGACATTGGCACCAAATTTTCATACGATGACGGCTGAAGAGAAAACGCATGTTAGAAAACAGTTGGCGGAGCAATTTAGGGATAAAGATAATTTTATCATGGATGGGCATTATTCATTTGGTGATGAAGTTGCGTTTACTGATGAGGATGGAGAACTTTACGATATATTTTTATATTTATATGTAGATCCGGCTATTCTTAAAAAGAGAATGGAAGATTCGGTAAGAAATAGGAAATATCTTGCCTTTGACGTTGAAAAGTGGCAGATGTTTGAAGTGGAATCTCTTCGTCGGTATTGTCATGAGCATAATAAGGATTTCTATGTTCTGGACAATCCGGAAAAAGGTTATTTTCCGGATGTAAGTGTTGTTTTGGAATTTATTGATAGCTTGGCGGCAGGATATAGTTGTGTATCATATGCGAGAAAATGTGCGGAAACTATTTTAAAAAAGACAGAAGTCAAATTGGTATGCTTGGCAGATGGTGATAAGACATTGATAATCGAAGATAGTAGTGCAGTTTTAGGATATAAGACACATATATTCGATGGCAACTTTTATACAGGATTTCAGGCGTGGAGACACAACAGGGAAATGACAGATTTTTTGCGTTCCATAGATTGGATATGTCCGTCATTTGAAAAGTTGGGAATACATTTTAATCGTTCCGTTATAGAACGAATTAAAGCACCATGTTTTGTATTAACTGCCGGACATTATGGCATATGGAAAGAAATTGCAAACGAACTTAAAATGCCGATGTATTGTGGCGAGCAGATGTCAGCAGAGACAAAATATTTCATTGCAAAATTTCTTCAAGAGCAAGGCGTTAGAATTGTAGCATATGGAGACAGTATGAATGATTACTATATGTTGAAGCAGGCAGATGAAGGATATTTAATTGCTAAAGCAGATGGTACATTGAGTCGTTCTTTAAAACATATGGACACGGAGGGGATAACTGTTGTTTGAGGTTAATAAGACTGACAGAATAAATGATTTGATTTCGATAACAAAGTCAGATTCCGGAATTTCTGGTCCTGAACTTGCAATGGCACATATGGAACTGGGAAAGTATCTGGCACAATGTTTTCCTGAAATGGCTCCGGAAGACACAACGGTGGTGACAATGCTCAGAGGCGGGATATTCTTTGCAGAAGGAATATATTTTCATCTGGGATGCAAGTTTCAGATGTACGACCCTAAAAAGGATGAGTTTGTTAGGCCTGAAACGAAGAATGTAATCATCGTTGATTCGGTTATAAATACTGGACATACGATTAAAAAGATTTTACAACCTGATATGCTAATTGCGAGTTGTGTTGTAAATGAACAAGCAGTAGAACTTTTTGGAAATCAACTCTATACAGTGAGGGTGTCGAAAAATTCATTTGTCGGAGCAAATGTAAATAAACAAAATGGTGGGGTAGGACCAGATACAACAATGAGACTATTCAATCAGATATAAGGGAGTAAGACTTGA
>JAAWCL010000240.1 GCA_022793235.1 Bacilli bacterium
ACAAATATCTACAAAAGTAAAGAAAAACATTTCGACAAAAAGCGACAAAAATTAGTATAACATTTATATAAAGAATTATTCTTATAAGTTATATAGTAACCTTATTAAAAAAATACTATATTTAGAATCTATAACTTGAGCAACATTGTAAATAAGCAATACCAATATATGGTGTATACGTAAATATTACAAAGAAAAAGCAACAAAAGATTACATAAAAATTACAAAATTGTAAACAAAATGATAAGACGATTTAAACCATGTATTTCCGTAATAAATAAACCCATAACTAAATCTATTTGGAAAAATATTCTATTTACTAAGGACTACGCAGTCTTTATAATAAATAATAAGAAATATTTTGTCTAAAGAAGGGGTTAAAAAATGAAAAAGATTGCAATATGTTTTTTAATAATTTTAATATTAACAGCATCTTTACCAATAACACCAATAGTACAAGCAATAGAAAAACAAATTGTAAGCTCTAAAAGAATCGCGGCAGCAGATGAAACTATAGATTTAACAGGTTTAGTTACAGGTGAAGATACATCACATAAACATATATATGATAGAAAAAATAACGAAAGTGAGCATTGGCAAGAATGTTTTATCTGTCACAAAATAATTGGAAGAGGAGCACATAACATAGTACAATCAGACTATTCATTTGGATATGCTAGTTGTGAGCCAGGAAATACATATACAAGATATTGTTCTGACTCATTTTGTAATTATACAACAACACACAAGGATCCATGTTCACCAAGAGGCTATTATACTAATATTGCAATAAGACAATTACATTATGATGAATGTACAAATAGTAAGTGTGGGAAATGGACAGAAGCACTAAATTGTACAGATGCAAATGGAAATCAAATAACATGTATGAACCCAGGAAAATGTGTTGTATGTGGTCATAATTATACTAAAGGAAGACATTATTTTGATGATACAACAGAACCAGGACATTGTAAATATTGTAACCAACAGTTTTATGATATATATGAGACAAATGTATATTATGCAGATGATAATAGTTATGCTACGCTAGAATGGAAAGTAAGAGGTATGAATGGTGGAACTTTAAGAAAACTTGCAAGATATTACTTGGCTAACCCTGTAAAAAGTAGCAGTAGATACTATATAGAAAATGGAGAGAATGATATAACATATCAACTTAAAGTTGTTTTTGATACAAATAGTCAAGTGGATGCAAGAGCATGTTTTAATACAGAAGATATGCTAAGAATTAATGGAACACCAGTATTTGTTGCACAAGGAAATAAAACATTATCAGCACATTATGATAGAGTAGCACCAAGTAGTAATTCAATTAGAGCAGACGGAATGGGAAGCAATGGAAACTTTAGTCAAGAAGCAACAGTAACAGCATCAGTAAATGAAAATTTTAGTGATGTTGTAGAAATGAGATTACTAGATAAAAATAAAAATGTAATATCAAATTGGGGAGCAGCAACAAAAAATGGTACAACATTTACAAAACAATTTAAAATAGTAGCAGAAATAAAAGAACCAGAAACAGTATATGTAGAATCAAGAGATAGAGCAGGAAATACAAGTACACAAAGTACAACAGTGCAATATATAGATGCAAAAGCACCAGAGCTAATATCAGGAGGAACAAGCGCAACAAATTGGACTAAAAATAAAGAAATAACATATATAGCTAGAGATCAAGGTTCAGGACAAGTACAAATGGCATTTAATAATGATGATTATTACAAAGGAACTCGTCAAAATGGAGAAAATTATTCAAGAACATATAATTTTATAGGAGATGTATATGGAACAGTAACAGCAGCATTATATTTAAAAGATAGATTAGGAAACACAAGAACAGTAAGAGTAAAAATAAGCAATTTAGATGGAACAGCACCAACAATAACAAATGTAGCACAAACAACAGCAAGTGATAAAAAAAGTGTAACAGCAACAGTAACAGCAAATGATATATGTTCAAGACTGAATAAATCAGGTTCAGGAGTAACAGGATATGCAATAACAACAACAAATACAGCACCAACCTCGTTTCAATCAAGCAACCAACTTACAGTAACAAAAAATGGAACATACTATATATGGGCAAGAGATGCAGTAGGAAATGTATCAAGTCCAAAAACAATACAGGTTACAACAATAGAACATCTATTAACAGTAAATCCAAATGGAGGAAGTTGGAATGGAAGTACT
>JAAWCL010000085.1 GCA_022793235.1 Bacilli bacterium
ATTTTTAGTGGATATTTATAATATAGTTTCACGTGAAACATTAAGCTGATATTTTATAAAAAGTAATAATAACTTCTTTTAATATATATACACTGCTTACATTTTATTGTATTTTTTTAACACTATACTTTTATTTGAATAAAATAACAAACAATTAACAATTCTAACACAGTTTGATTTGAATTTCTATAATATAATCCACAAAATTGTGGATTATTAATGTTTCACGTGAAACATTAATATAATTGATGAAATGTACTATATTGACATAATATAAGAATATCGAAATTATTATAGAACATTTGTTTTATTAAGTCATAAAAAAAAGAACATTATTAAATAACATTCTCCTTATTGTTTTCCTCAGAGCTTTCTATGGACTCGGACCCTTCCTGAGAATCCTCTTTAGTAACTATAGCAACTGTAGAAACGCTTTGATTATCTTTTAAATTGATTAATCTAAGTCCCTGCGTCGCTCTCTTTAGCACCGAAACCTGAGATAATGGCATTCGCATAACAACTCCACTATCTGTTATAATCATTAAATCACAATTATCTATATTATCTATTGTTTTAATAGAAACTATAGAACCATTTTTTTCAGTCATATTTAACGCTTTAACGCCCTTACTACCTCTGTGAGTAAGTCTATACTCATCAATCAATGTTTGCTTACCATAACCCTTTTCTGTGACAATTAGGACATATTGATTAACTTGGACAACTTCTGAACCAACAACATAACTATCAACCAAGTCAATTCCTTTAACACCACTGGCACTTCGACCCATAGAACGAACCTCATTCTCATTAAATCTTACCATATGACCATTACTAGCACCAATAATGATTTCATCAGTACCTGTAGTCTTTCTTACACTAATCAACTCATCCTCATCTTTAAGTGTTATAGCAATTTTTCCACCAGAACGAATCGAATCAAATTCCTCAAGTGGAGTTCTCTTTATTAATCCACATTTAGTAACAAATACTAAATATTTAATCTCATCTGTATTAGTATTTACATTAACAATTGAAGTTATTTTTTCCTCTTTATCAAGCTGTAATAAGTTAATAATAGGAAGTCCCTTAGATTGTCTAGCAAATTCAGGTACTTCATACCCCTTCAATCTATAAACTCGACCAAAATTAGAGAAAAATAACATATAATCATGAGTTTTCATATTAACTAAATGCTCTACAAAATCCTCTTCATTTGTAGCCATTCCCTTTATACCAACTCCACCACGATTTTGTGCCCTATAAACATCACTCTTAACTCTCTTAATATAACCTTTATTTGTAAGTGTAATGATAATATCCTCAACTGGTATTAAAGATTCATCCTCAATATAATCGATAGCTGTCATATCAATATTTGTCTTTCTCTCATCACCATATTTATTCTTAATTTCAAGCATTTCTTCTTTAATAATACCTAAAATTTTCTCTTCACTAGCAAGTATAGACTTCAACTCTTCAATCTCAGCAAGGAGAGCTGCAAGTTCATTTTCTATCTTATCTCTTTCAAGACCTGTCAATCTTCTTAGTTTCATCTCTAAGATAGCTTGAGCTTGTATTTCACTCAAATTATAAGTATTAATAAGTGCTTTCTGAGCCTCCTCATCACTCTTACTAGACTTAATTAACTGAATAATCGCATCTATATGATCAAGAGCTATTTTAAGTCCTTCTAAAATATGTGCACGTCGCTCATCTTTATCTAAATCAAACTTAGTACGACGTATAATAACCTCTTTCTGATAATCCACATATTTAACAAGAATATCTTTAAGACCAAGTGTTTTTGGCGTACCCTGATCAAGCATTAAAAATATAATTCCATAATTCATCTGAAATGCAGTATGTTTATATAAATTATTAAGTACCACTTGTGGATTAGCATCTTTCTTCAAAGTAATAGTAATCTTAATTCCATCCTTCAAATCTGTATGATAGTCACTTATCCCCTCAATAACTTTATTATGAACAAGTTCAGCAACCTTATTTTTTAAATCAAGTGTATTAATACCATAAGGTACTTCATCAATAATAATATAATGTTTACCACGTTCCTCTTCTATACGAGCCTTACTTCGAATGGTAATAGAACCCCTACCAGTCTCATAGGCTTTACGAATACCACTATTTCCAAGAATAGTTGCACCAGTTGGAAAATCAGGACCCTTAATATACTGCATAAGTCCATCCAAATCAATATCAGGATTATCAATATAAGCAACACAACCATCAATCACCTCACTTAAATTATGAGGAGGTATATTAGTAGCCATCCCAACCGCAATTCCCATTGTTCCATTAACTAAAATATTAGGAAAACGAGAAGGAAGAATTTCAGGTTCTCTTTCTGTCTCATCAAAGTTAGGTTTAAAATTAACCGTATTTTTGTTAATATCTTTTAAAAGTTCTAATGAAATCTTAGAAAGACGAGACTCTGTATAACGCATAGCAGCAGCACCATAACCCTCTATATTACCAAAATTACCATGACCATCTACAAGCATATATCGATAAGAAAAATCCTGCGCCATCCTTACCATAGCTTCATATATAGAACTATCTCCATGAGGATGATATTTTCCCATGACATCTCCAACAATTCTAGCACTCTTCTTATGTGGTTTATCTGGTGTATAACCAGATTCATACATAGAATATAAAATTCGTCTATGAACAGGCTTTAAGCCATCTCTAAGATCTGGTAAAGCTCGAGAGACAATAACACTCATAGAATATTCAAGAAAAGAATCACGAACTTCTTTTACAATACTATTTTTTTCTAATCTATCCATCTTACCTGACCTCCTAAATATCTAAATTTTCAGCATAAACTGCATTTTCTTCAATAAATTCACGACGAGGAGCCACCTCTTCACCCATTAATTTACTAAAAACATCATCAGCAGCTATAGCATCTTCTACCGTAATCTGTCTTAATACTCTCTTTTCTATATCCATAGTTGTCTCATTAAGTTCTTCTGCATCCATCTCACCAAGACCTTTCATACGACTAACATCTCTCTTAGTGTTTTCAGGAAGTGTAGCAAGATACTCATCTCTTTCTTCATCTGTTAATACATATTTGATAGTCTTCCCATGCTTTATACAATAAAGTGGTGGTTGAGCAGCATAGACATGACCAGCCTCTACAATAGGCTTAAAGAAACGATAAAACAAAGTAAGTAATAAAACTCTTATATGGCTTCCATCCACATCAGCATCCGTCATAATAATAATTTTATTATATCTTAATTTTTCAAGATTAAACTCTTCACCAATCCCTGTTCCAAAAGCAGTAATAATAGTACGAATTTCCTCATTAGATAAAGCTCGATCAAGTCGTGCCTTTTCAACATTCAATATTTTTCCACGAAGAGGAAGAATCGCTTGACGTATACTATCTCGTCCCTTTATAGCAGATCCTCCAGCAGAGTCTCCTTCGACTAAGAAAATCTCACACTCTTTAGGATCCTTACTCTTACAATCAGATAATTTTCCATAAAAGTTTGTAACATCAAGATCACCTTTACGACGAGTTAACTCTCTCGCTTTTTTCGCCGCAACACGAGCACGTGAAGCAGTCATACTCTTATCAATAATGATCTTCGCCTGATCAGGATTCTCCATTAAAAATCGCTCAAAAGTATCACTAAAAATTTTATCAGCAATTCCACGAACCTCACTATTACCAAGTTTTGTCTTAGTTTGTCCCTCAAATTGAGGATTAGGATGTTTAATAGATATAATCATAGTAATACCTTCACGAACATCATCACCTGTTAAAGAATCATCTTTATCCTTTAATATTCCATTATTAACAGCATACTTATTAAGTATACGAGTAAGAGCACGCCTTACACCATCTTCATGTGTTCCTCCTTCAGGAGTAGTTATATTATTAACAAAAGAATAAATAGAAGAATTATACGTTTCATTATATTGTAAAGCAACTTCCAAAGAAATCCCTTTCTCTTCACCCATAACATCAATAATGGTATCATGAATAGGACTCTTCGTTTTATTAAGCATTTCAACATATTCACGTATTCCACCTTCATAATAAAAAGAATCATCCTTCTCTACATCACGTAAATCATAAAGCGTAATACGAAGTCCTCTATTCAAAAAAGCAAGTTCACGAAGTCTTGTACTAAGTATTTCATAATCATAAATAGTCGTATCAGTAAATATATCTGGATCTGGTTTAAAGGTAACTGTAGTTCCTGTTCGATCATCATCACATTCATCAATAATCTTAAGCTCATCTTCAGGTTTTCCACCATTACTATATCTTTGAAAATAAACCTTACTATTTTTATAAACACGAACTTCTAGCCATTCACTAAGAGCATTAACAACACTGGCACCAACACCATGAAGTCCACCTGATACTTTATATCCTCCTCCTCCAAATTTTCCACCTGCATGAAGTACAGTATAAACAGTTTCTACAGTACTCTTATGTGTTTTCGGATGAATATCAACAGGAATACCCCTTCCATCATCCTTAACTGTAATTGTATTACCTTGATTAATGGTAACCTCGATATGCTTACAATATCCAGCTAAAGCCTCATCAATCGCATTATCAACAATTTCCCACACTAAATGATGAAGCCCCCGCACACTAGTAGAACCAATATACATACCAGGTCTTTTTCGAACAGCCTCTAATCCTTCTAAAACTTGAATCGCTGAAGAATCATATGCTCCTTCTACTTTTTCTTCCATATCCATAAAATCCCTACTTTCTTGTAACATTTCCATCTTTCACTTCAAAAATATATGCATCTTTTAAATACTTTTTTTGAATACTTTTTAAATCTGTCGTAGTAATAACACTTTGAATATCTTGACTTACAAATTTCAATAACTTATTACGCTTTTCTATATCAAGTTCGCTAAAAATATCATCAAACAATAATACTGGCTTCGTACCACAAACTCTCTCAAATATAAAAATCTCAGAAAGCTTATAACAAATAACAGCAAGCTTCTGTTGCCCTTGTGAACCATATTGCTTTAAATCTCTTTTCGTTAATACAAAATTCATATCATCACGATGTGGTCCAAATAAAGTCATTCCATAATTAAGTTCTTTACGATAATTTTTACTAAAAATAGACAATAAATTGCTCTTTAATATATCCTCTTCGTAGCTATCTATTATAATATTAGGAACATATTCTATATACAAATCTCCACTTCCTACTATATCTTTATAAATACTTCCTATATTCTCATTAATAAAATCTATATATTCTTTCCTCATATTATAAATAATAACAGCCTTTTCTATCAATTTTTCAGTAAGAATATCCAAATATTTCTTATCAGCAATACTGTTCGTAAATAAAACTTTTAAGTATTCATTTCTAGTCTTTAAAATCTTATTATATTCATTATAAGTATTCAAATACTTTTTAGATAATTGACTAAGTTGTATGTTTAAAACACCTCTTCTGACACTAGGAGAAGACTTAATAATTTCTAAATCATCTGGAAAAAAAGAAATAACATATAAATTAGAAATATAATCAGATAATCTTTTAATTTGACTTTTATTAACAAATAACTTCTTAGTGTTGTTTTCAAAAATAACAAGAAGTTCATTAAGAAGTTTATCATTTCTCACTTTACATTTTAAAGAAGATTTGACTTTTCCAAACTGAATAATCTGCTCTTCAAATGTATTACGACTAGATTTAGTTAAAGCAAGAACAAGTATAGACTCTAAAAAATTCGTCTTTCCTTGAGCATTATTACCTATAAAAAGATTCATAGTTTTATTAAGAGAAATATCCAACTTATTATAATTCCTAAAATTTACTAAATTAATCTTAGTTATTTCCATTATAAATCACAAAAACCATTCATTTAATCACCTTTCCCCTAGTTCAGTATTCCTATACATACGAATATATTATATCAAAAAAATAGTATCTATGCACAAAAAATCACTCATTTTATAAATATTTTTCCATAAAAAAAGATAACTAAATATCCTTACAAATAAAGTTATCTTCTTTTATAACGAACTTCTTCATTTTCATTTGCATAATCAGATTGTCTTTCCATCACTTCCAAATATTCATCAGGAGTCAACATTTTCTCTCTAGTATGTTTATAACCACATACAGTACATATTCTACTCTCTATCTTGACATATACCTTTGGTGCATGGACACCAAAGGTATGATGCTCTATAACTCTAAAACTTACACTTGAATATTCTTCTTTTAGCAAACCACTAGTCCAATCACCCTTCTTTAAATTTAAATAAGATTCTACTTCAGATAGTTCCTCTACACTATAAACCTATTTTATAAGAACATTCTTAGAAAAAAATTCCTCCCATCCATCATATTTTAACATCTTAATTAAATAAATCATAACTATATAATACACAAACTTATAGATACTGTAAATACATATTTAAAAAACACATAATACTTTACATTACCTTATTTACATCAGATCTTCTCTCATTTAATAAATGGACTAAACGAGTCGAACGATAAATCTGATTTTCTACCACTCGATAAGAGATAGGTACAACAAGCTCCATATCATTTTCAAAAATAATTCTAGTAGTATTAAATTGTTCAGCAATATAACTCTTAATTTTATTAACAGCTATCCAAATACACCTTTTATCAGTTGGACTCATAGTAGGAAAAAAAACAATATTTAAATTATCCTGAATAACAATAGGTAATTTATAATTAGCACCAATAATAGCCTTAGCCCCTGCTCTCCTACCCTCATAACTACTGCCAAAATATTTGCAACTATGATCTAAAATATCATAACTAGAACAAGGTATAATATAATCTTGAGAATCCTCAAGTATTTTTGTTTTTCCATCTTCCATAGATATAACAGCAAGAGTTCCTTTATTAATTTCATATTCATTTTTCATAATCTTATCCCCCCAAGAAAACGACTATCTCTCCGTTTTCTTGAAAGAATTATAACACATACAACAGTCGAAAAAGAACGAATTTTGTCATAAAAATAAGAAAATTAAACACACTTTTTATATGGAAAAAATGTTTTAATAATATACTTTTAAGAAAAAAAAGAACAGTTAGTATGTTCTAATAGGCAAAACAAGTTGTGTAAGAGTAGTATCTTCATTAGACTTTAATAAAATAGGCTTTATCTCTCCTACATAATGAATTTCAATTGTATCAGTAGAAAAACTTTTTAAAGCTTCCATCATATATCTAGAACTAAAAGAAATCTTTATATCTTCACTAGAACTTTTTGTAATTTTCATTTTTTCTTCTACTCTACCTATTTCTATAGAAGAACTCTTCAAAATAAGTGTATCATCATTAGTCTCTAAAGTAACTATATTTTTTTCCTTATCACTAGTTAAAATACTAGCCCGATCAATAACATTATAAAAAGTATTTAGATCTGCTGTAAGGATCAAAGTAGCCTCTTCTGGCATTAGATTAGCAGTATTAGGATAAGTACCATTAATAAGCCTAGACTGAAATAAAATATTTTTATATTTAAATAATACCTTGTTATTAAAGATATGTAATTCAACAATAGCAGCCTCATCTTCATCCATAATCCTTATAAACTCTACAATATTATGACTAGGAATAACAATATTATAAATATCCTCACTTTCTTTTTCTAAAGTAATAATTTTACGTGCCAAACGATAACTATCAGTAGAATTACATTCAAGAATATTTCCCGCTATATTAAAATTAATTCCAGTAAGAACAGGCTTTGTTTCCTCATTACTAGATGCAAAAGCAGTCTGATTGACTATATCTTTAAATATAGAACTATTAATATCAATCTTTTTCTTACTTTCTTCCAAATTAATAGTAGGATATTCTTTTTCATCAATTCCATTCAAATTAAATTCACTATTTTCAGTATAAATAAGTATCTTGAATTCATCAATTACTTCTATATTAATATATTTATCAGGAAGTTTTCTTACAATATCTGAAATATATTTACCTTGAACAATGATATTTCCTTCTTCTTCCACTAAAAAATCCTCTTCAGAAGCCCCTTCAATTGTAGTCTGAATAGTTATATCATTATCACTAGCAGTAAGAGTCAACCTATTTTTCTTTAACTCAAATTTAATACCTGCAAGTACGGGTATCAAATTTTTAGTAGAAATAGCCTTAGACACTTTATTTATAGCTTCTTGTAATATATCTTTTTTGATTCTTAATTTCATAATTATTCCTTCTTTCTTTTATTAATTAATTGTTATTATTATTATAGCTGTGGAAAATGTGGAAAACAATGTTTTTTCTTAAAATTTCATTCTTTGCATTCCCAAAATATTGTGAATAAAATGTGTATATTCTTTTTTTATTCACATCTACCCCACATCTTTTTTCAATTTTTCTATAATATTAGCTAAATCGGTATTAACTTGTATTTCCTTTTCAATCTTTGAAATAGAATGCATAACAGTAGTATGATCCTTGCCACCAAATTCTGTTCCTATTTTAGGTAGAGATTCACTAGTTAACTTCCTACACAAATACATAGCAATTTGTCTTGGAAAAGCAATATTACTACTACGCTTTTTACTTCGAATATCTTCCACACTTATTTGAAAATATTCAGCAACCACTTTTTGAATTCTATGAACATCATTTTTTTCACTAATACCTTTACTAATAAAGTCTTTTAAAGCCTCAATAGCAAGATTTAATGTAATAGAAGTTCCTCCCATTATAGCAGAATAAGCAACAAGTCTTGTAATGGAGCCCTCAAGTTGTCGAACATCATTTCCCATATTAGATGCAATATATTCAATTACATCATCAGGAATTTCCTTTTCAAAATTACCTGCTAAAATTTTCCTACGAATAATTTCCACTCTAAGATTAAAATCAGGTGGATAAATGTTAACAGTAAGACCCCAACAAAATCTTGTCCGTAAACGTTCCTCTAAAAGTTTTAAATCATCAGGAGAACGATCAGAAGAAATAATAATTTGTTTAGAATCACTATATAATGTATTAAAAGTATGAAAAAATTCTTGTTGTGTTTGTGTGGCACCACCTAAAAACTGTATGTCATCAATAATTAAAACATCAATATTTCTATATTTATCCTTAAAAAAATCAATAAAGTTAAAATTACTACCAGTACTATCCCTTTTATTAATACCTATAAAATCTTGAATAAATTGATCACTGGTAACATAAATAACACGTTTATTAGAATTTTCCACAATATAATTACCTATAGCATGCATCAGATGTGTTTTTCCAAGACCACTATTTCCATAAATAAATAAAGGATTATACATTTTTCCAGGATTTTCAGCGACAGATAAAGCTGCAGCCTGTGCAAATTTATTCGTATTTCCAACAATAAAATTATCAAAAGAGTATTTACTCTCCAAATTATTATTTATTTTATTGCTTTTTTCCTGAACAGTTGCCTTTTTTTGTTCCTGCTCTTTTATTTGAAGCTCAATCTCTTTCACTTCATCTTCAAGTAAAAATTCAATTTCACAATGATTTCCACAAATATCACTTAAAATATCTTCAATTTTTTCTCCATAATTATCCATTAAATGACTTTTATGAATAGACATAGGAACAGTAATAATCGCTTTACCATCAATTAATGAATAAAGTTTAGTTTCCCTAAACCATGTTTCAAAAGCGAGAGATGATAGTTCAACTTTTATTTGTTGTAAAAGTTTGGTCCAAAGGACCTCTGTATTCATCCGATCATCTCCCTTCAAGCAATTTCTATACCAACTATAATAAATCAAATTGTGGAAAAAAGAAACAAAAAAATTACAAAAAAAAGAATCCACAAAAAATCCACAAAGTTATCAACAATTAAATACCTTATAAACTATAATGTTAAATAAGTTATCCACATTTTCCACAAATTAAAATTCACAATTGTGAATAGAGTTATAAACAAACATGTGTATTCTGTGGAAAATATATTTTATTACACACAAAAAAATGACCAAAAGAAATATCTTCTTATATATATTCTTATATAATATAGAAAGGAAAAACGATAAATAAGAAAAAAGTACTAAAAAAATACATAATATAACAAATTTAATTGACAACTAAAAGATTTTTTTATTATAATAAGGTAGATTTATGTCTGGAGGTGGAACTTTATGAAGAGAACTTATCAACCAAATAACCGTAAAAAAGCAAAGAAATTAGGATTTTTTGCACGTAAAAAAACAAATATTCTAAATCGTCGTCGTCGTAAAGGTCGTAAAAGACTTTGTAAATAATACCACCGTTTTCAAAACAGTGGTTTTTTAAATTAAAAGAAGGGTTAACATGAAAAAATTATATATTGTAAAAACAAAAGAGGAATTTAATAATTTAATAAATAAAGGTTACTGTTCTAAAAATAAATATTTTGTAGTATATTCTAAAGACAACAATTTAAAATATGATAGATTTGGAATATCTGTTGGAAAAAAAATAGGCAAAGCAGTTACAAGAAATAAGTATAAGAGAAAAATAAGAAGTATCATAGATATTTATAGAAAAGACTATCTAAAAAGAAAAGATTATATTATAATATTAAGAAGTAGAGCTTTGAATTTAAATTATAAAGACTTAAAAACAGAATTATTTTCTCTACTGCTAAATAAAGGAGATCTAAATGAAAAATAAAACCAAGAAAAGATTTATAATACTCACTTTACTATTAATTCTAACTACAGGCTGTACAAAAACCTTAACAGATAAAAATAATAAAGCAGTAACAAATAAAGTTACAGGACAAAACCTAACAGAAAATATTCTATGTAGACCAAAAGATAAAGAAACAATAAAACAATATGAAAAAAACAAAGTAAATATTAAAAAATTACCAGAGTGTGAAAAATTTAAAATAAATGAAGGAAAATATGAGGGCCTATGGACAACTTTTTTAATAAAACCATTAGCATTTTTTATACTCCAATTAGGAAAATTAACCAAAAATTATGCCTTAGCAGTAATACTAATTACACTAATAATTAGACTAATATGTTATCCATTTACAAGAAAAACAGCAATGCAATCAGAATTGATGAAACAAGCTCAACCTGAAATGCAACGTATACAAAAAAAATATGCTGGAAAACAAGATGAAAAATCTATGATGATGCAATCACAAGAAATGTTAGCAATCTATAAGAAATATAACATATCACCTGCATCAGGATGTTTATTTTCACTTATCCAATTACCTCTTTTCCTAGCCTTTTATGAATCAGTACAAAGAATACCAGCTATATTTGAAGGGACTTTTTTAGGATTACAATTAGGTACAACTCCAACTGTGGGGATTACAACATCAACATTCTATATATATATAATTCTTATGATATTAATTTCTCTAACAACTTATTATTCCTTTAAAATGAATATGTCAGGTCAAACACTAGATCCTGCCATGAAAAATATGCCAATATACATGAGCGTAATGATAATAGTAACAGCACTATTTATGCCATCAGCATTATGTATTTATTGGCTAGTAAGTAATTTATGTACTATTTTCCAGAATATGGCTGTGAAAAAAAATAAAGTAGAGAGAAAAAGGAGTTAAATATGGAAAAACATATATTTACTGCTCCAACAAAAATCGAAGCAATAAAC
>JAAWCL010000241.1 GCA_022793235.1 Bacilli bacterium
TAGGCACATGGCATTATACTCGTCTTGGACCAGCTTAAGTTCTCTCGAATTCTCATCCAGAATCTGTTCCACCTGCTCAAAGATCTGCCAAGCGTTCTCCCTGCCGATTTGGTGCATACTGAATATCTGTATCACTGTAGAAATAAAAAGTATAATCACCACCATGAGTAGCGTGATCTTCTTCATATTCTTCACAACAATGCTCTTTATGGTCAGAATGGCACTTCCCCTCCTTCCTTATCTCCTAAGGTGCTTATCAATAATCAGTATACCTGTCTTTGTATATAAAATCAACCTGTTGGCGCCCATCCGTACCAGTAACGCAAAATCTTTACATTTTCAAATTGCAAGCCCTAGCCCATGCCCCTTTTCGTAAGCACAAGATCAAAGAACAGCTTCATAAATTCCTCTCCGTCATATACCGAAAATATGCCTCCCGTATGGCACGGCGCTCCCTGACCCGAATGGGGACCAAATCCCCTGTCTCCATGTGAAATACATCTTTTGCCCCATAGACCCTGTCCATATTTACAAGAAAACTCTGGTGACAGCGCAAGAATGTTTTCTCTGGAAGTATCTTCTCTATCTCATCCAACCGTCCATAGTAAAAAATGGTTTCCTTGACAGTGTGGATTGACAATCGGTTTCGGTTGCTTTCAATATACACAATCTCAGACGGTGCAAACGTATAAACCTTGTTTCCCTGACGCAGTGTGATGAGCGCTGGTTTTTCCCGTTTAAACAAGCGTTTTAATAGCTGACGTAGTTTTATCTTCTCCAGGGGCTTTAACAGATAGCCTGCTGCGTCCACCTCATACCCCTCTATTGCGAAGTCCTGTGTTGTCGTAAGAAAAATAATCGCCTCCTTATATCCCGAAGCCCTCAGGCGGCGCGCCGTCTCTATACCGTCTAGTCCTTCCATAAAAATATCTAAAAAGACAATATGAAAATCTATTTTCTTCTTTTCCCAAGCCTTCAGCAAAGCATTACCGCTTCCGAATTTTATAAACCTGGCATCTGCATCAAAAGCTTCCAGTTCTTCTTTCAGGACAAGACATATTTTCTCCCTGTCCCTCTGTAAGTCGTCGCAAACTGCAATGTGGAACATGCAATACCTCCTCCGTCCTTTAGCGAAATCCTGTATATTATATAATTTTTCATATCTCTAA
>JAAWCL010000242.1 GCA_022793235.1 Bacilli bacterium
ATACGACCATGATTTATTGTGCAATTAAGGAAGAAAACGTTCAGGCAGCCCACCGTAAATACGCATAAAAAAATACTATCGGATTCGGACGGGCGAAAATAGGCCGTCTTATTAAGGTTACCCTAATTAGAGCTTAATGGAAGGGATACGCTTGGGAGATTGGCTCAGTAATATAGAGATTTTCCCTATTGTCTTGTTTCGACATTGATATGGCCAATATAACTGGAATTTAGATACAAGCCAAGGATCCCATTGCTCTTATCATAAGAAAAGGATATCGCTCCATCCGTTGACCGCTGGGTTATCTTTTGCAACTGGGCATCCTCCTGGACTTGCCATGGATACCATTGATTATTAGCGTACAGGCGATAAGCGATTCGGTTTATGCTTGCATTGGTAGCGCCATGGATGTACATTTTTTGCACGGTTGTCCCGCCGCCGTTTACTACTTCCAGCACGGCAGAGCCAGAACCGGACGGTTTGTCACCGGTTATCGTGGATAGGTCCACCCAGTAGGTCCCATTGTCCGTAGCGGTCCGGAGATTATCAATATTTCCAGTGAAGGATCCCCGCCGCACAAAGGAATTGGCATACGCATTGGCAACTGCGATGCTGCTGGCCCCGATACTGTGTGCGGCGTCCCCGGCAGATGAGGTATAGTTGTCAGATAATTTCACATGCCCATAACTGGCAGAAGTCCCACCTCCGTAAGTGGTTTGGGATGCAGCATGATTTTTGGGTGCCTTGGTATCTAGTCCGCTGGTAGTGTCTTTGTATTCTCTCCAGGAATACCACCTTTCATTGACAAACATACGAATCAATATACTCGTAACTCCGTTAGGGGAGTACATGAAAAACTTATGTACACAGGTGGTGTTTGGTTCGAAACCAATTACTTCATAGATCCCATACCCAGCGGTAGCTGGCAACGTGCCTGTTACATTGGACAAATTAACCCAATACGTCCCCGCATCTGCACCGGATAGCTCATCGATATTGCCTGTGTAGGTAGGCCGGCCCTTGAAGACCAGCCACATATTATTTGTTAAATTAGCATTTAATTGAGTGTATAACCCCATCAGCTCCTTGCCCTGCTTCGCCGCCAATGGAAGGTTAGCGGCATCCGACGTGCAATTATTTACGATTTGGCCAATCATACACACGCCTTTATTCCAGTTCTTAAAATCCTCCACAAATTTTTTCAT
>JAAWCL010000086.1 GCA_022793235.1 Bacilli bacterium
AATTTTAGATACTGATACATATAATGAATGTGATGATCAATTTGCACTTGCTTATATGATTAAAAGTCAAGATATATTTAATATTGAAGCAATAACTGTTGCTCCTTATTCACATAAAGAAAGAAATGAAACAGTTATAAGTGGTAGAGAAAAAAGTTATAATGAAATTTTGAAAATATGTAATTGGTTAAATTTTGATACAACTAATAAAGTTTTTAAAGGGGCTTGCGATTATGTTAGTAATGGATATGAAGAAGATAACGATGCAGTTAATAAAATAATTGAAGTAGCACTAAAAAATAAAAAGACTTATATTATGGCAATTGGTGCAATTACTAATGTAGCATTAGCAATAAGAAAAGTGCCTAAAATAATAGATAAAATTGAAGTTATTTGGTTAGGTGGACATAGTACATTACAAGATAATAATTTAGAGTTTAATTTTAAACAAGATGTAGATGCTGTAAGAATAGTATTTAATTCAAAAGTAAAATTAACAATAATACCATGTAAGAATGTTGCTTCTAACCTAAGAACATCAATTTATGAACTTAATCATTATTTAAAAGGTAAAAGTGAATTATGTGATTATTTAATAGAAAGATTTTATAATGATGGTTATCATGGAATACAAGAAAGAAGAGTTATTTGGGATATATCAGTTATTGCTTATATGATAAATAAAGATTGGTTTACAAGCCAAAATATAAGTTGTCCTAAAATAAAAGATGACACTTCTTATGAACTAACTACTGATAATCATATAATAACAATGATAAATTATATTGATGTAAATAAAGTTTATAAGGATTTATTTATAAAGTTAGGAGAGTAAATATGAAAGTATATATAGTAAGACATGGGCAAGTACCACATAATGCTTTAGGACAATATAATATAACTGATGAAGATTTAACTGAATTAGGAATAAATCAGGCAGAAGAATTGAGAGATAAAATTAAAAACATGGATTTTGATATAATTATATCTTCTCCTTTAAATAGAGCAAAACATACAGCAGAAATAATAAATATAAATAGTCAAAAAATTATTTACGATGATAGAATTAGAGAACGAAGTTGTGGAGATTTGAGCGGGAAGCCATTAGAAGTAACAAATAGAGAAGAATATTGGAATTACAATACTACTATACAATATGGTACATCAGAAAATATTAAATTATTTTTTGAAAGAGTTTATAACTTTTTAGACGAACTAAAAACAAAGGGTTATGAAAAAGTTTTGATAGTTGCTCATAGTGGGGTATCAAAAGCATTTAGTGGATATTTTGAAGGAATACAAGATGGAAAATTTTTAAACAGAGGATTAAAAAATTGTGAGATAAAGGAGTATACACTATGATATTAACAAGCAAAGAAGCAAAATAACTTTTAGAAAATGAAAGACTTAATACAAAAGATGAACGATGGATTAAACATTGTATTAATGTTGGAGATAGTGCTGGAAAAATTGCAAAAGCACTAGTTGAAAAAGGCATTGATGTTGATATTGATAAAACAATAACTCTTGGATATCTTCACGATATTGGTAAATATAATGGTGAGTCTCATGGTCATGTTATGAGGGGTTATGAATTTCTTAAAGAAAAAGGATACGATGAAGACTATTGTAATATATGTTTAACTCATTCATATTTGAATAATGATATTATTTGTACAGCAGGTGGAGTTCCTGATCTTAATGCTAATCCATTTTTGACTGATTTTATAAAAAATCACGAATATTCTATTGAAGAAAAAATTATAAATTTATGTGATTTAATGTGCCCTCAAGATACTAAAGTTTTTTCTATTGATAAGAGATTAATAGATATTATGATTCGTAGAGGGGCTTATTCAAATACGCAATATCATATTAAAGAGACATATAAATTAAAAGAATATTTTGATAAATTACTAGGATATAATCTTTATAATTTATTTCCAGAAATAAAAGATAATTTGTAATTTATAAAGAAAACGATGACTTATCTCTCAATATCATCGTTTTCTTTCTCTTTTAGATTATTTTGAATAATCTCAATGTCATTATCATCAATTATATCTTCATCATATAAATCATTTATGAAGTCATCATATTTATCAGTAGAGAAAAATTTATTTTGTAAAAATTCTATAAACTTTTTCCATAATTCTTTAAAGTATTTTAATGTTTCTTCTAATTTAGATACTTTATCTTCTAATTCATAAATAATATCATTAGCATCATTTAAGTCATATTCTAATTCTTCAATTCTATCATCACGAGTTTTAATTTTCTTTTTTAAATTTCTTACTTCGTTAGAGTGTTCTCTTAAATCATCTTCATATTTTTGTAAGACTATATTTATATCATTAGAATCTCTTAAATTAGAAGTAGTATCATTTGTTTGCTCTATATACTTTTTTATTTTTTCTATATTATCATTTGAAATAGTGAAATTATTTTTATTTGTGATAGTGGGTTTTAAATTATCAATAATATCATTAATTTCATTAGACTTATTTTGTAATTCATCTGCTTTATTATTTAATTCTCTAAGTTGTTTTTTATATTTTTCTTGTTCGCGTTTGAACTTTTTATATTCGTTCATATTTGCAACATTAATATCAACATTTCTACCTTCTTCTTTTGCTTTAAGAGTATAGTTTAAATGATAAATTCTATTGAATGAATTAATACAATATTCTCTCATTTTATCTTGAATATTTACTAAACTTATTTTATTAAATACATCAGATTTACCAACTTGTTTTTCCATACCATTTTTCATTCCATCTTTAAAAGGAACACCAACAATATGTAA
>JAAWCL010000243.1 GCA_022793235.1 Bacilli bacterium
GAATGGAACAGTGTGTATTGGGGAACGCACAGGAACGCATTTGACTGCCAACCTGTGCAGGACGACTCCATGGCTTTCGTATTTTATACGTCAGGGGTGCCAGTCCCCAATATCCTGCTGCATCTATCTGCCCAATACCCGGAGCTGACAATCACCTATCAGTGGGCAAGTACGGAAACAGGGAAAGAAGTTGGCGAGTATGTGCTGAAGGATGGCGATATCATCGACGCCAACATGCCTGTCCCAAAATCCCGTGAAGCGTATCGAATGGCCGCCTGTACATTAGGGGACGATCCTGATATCTACAAGGAAGGAGAACCAGTGAACAACACACAAAAAGATATCCTGCGAGAGCGGCTGGAACAGAGCTATGCAGCGTACATGGAGAGCCTCCAGGACAAGTCCGCCGCCGAGCTGATTGCCCTGGCCCCGGAGATCACCGCTGCCAAGCAGTGCAGCGAGGACCTGCTGAATGCCTGCGATCCCGAGGATGTGGCATTCCTGCTCCAGTTCGACGATCCCCTGGAGATCGTGCGGGGCTATTGGGAGGCCGAACTCACTGGCTATGATCACAGCGGGGAAATGGGCCATATGCTCTGGGAAATCCGGGACCGGGAATTGTACCCCAAGGATGCAATTTCACCGTCCCCTGTTACAACAGAGCCCAAAACACCATCCCATTCCAAGCGGGGCCAGAAAGAGAGATAGTGCAATGAAGCAAATCACAACAGACGATCTCCGCAAAATGGGAGATCAGGAGGGCCTGATCCTCCAGGGCTGTGGCGGAGACCTTCAAGAGTGGGTGGATGGCATCAACGACCTGCTCACCGAAGTCGGCATCCTGCTGAAGGAGAGCAAGTTTGAAAATGTACAGACCTTCCAGCATGACGGCCTGACCAATCTGCTGTTTCTCTTCGAGGGTGTTCAGCTGGATATGGGAAAGCTGGCCATGTGGCGGCTCCAGACCCACGGTCGATTCGGCGGCACTTGGCTGTCCGACTATGTCCCAAACCGGCTGGGTGGCTTTGAAAAAAAGCAGCCCCCTCCGCAAAAGCCCAAAATGGAACTGCTGGGCCGTGACGGCAATATTTTCTCCCTTATGGGTGACGCTTCCTAACTCCTCCAGCTGGCGGGAATGGCGGAGCAGAACAAGGAGATGATCGAGCGCGTCACCAGCTGTGGGAACTACTACAAAGCCCTCAATATCATCAGCGAGTATGTGGAGACGGAGCTCTCCGCAAAACCCGTACCCCAAAAATCTCAAAAAAAGAAAGGAAACGATGCCTATGAACGATAAGTGGACCATCATCCACGGCGACGCGCTGAAGCTGCTGGGGGACTTTCCACCCGGCACCTTCGACGCTATCATCACCGATCCGCCTTACGCCTCCGGAGGCCGCACCCAGGCGGAGAAAAATAAATCCACCATCAAGAAGTATTCCAGCATGGGCGACAGCGCCCCGCCCCCCTTCGACGGTGACTCCAAGGATCAGCGGTCCTGGACCCGCTGGGCAGCGGAGTGGCTGGGCGACGCCCGCCGCGCCTGCAAGCCTGGAGCGCCGGTGTGCATGTTCATCGATTGGCGGCAGCTCCCCGCCGCCTCCGACGCACTCCAGTGGGCGGGCTGGATCTGGCGGGGCACCGCTGTCTGTGACAAGGGCAACAGCC
>JAAWCL010000244.1 GCA_022793235.1 Bacilli bacterium
AAAAGTAAATGTTAATGGCAATACCACTAGTTATATTCAGATATATGTAGCTAGTGATGAAGCAGAAGTAGAAAAAATTTCAAAAGTTTTAGAAAATCTTAAACTGGATTTTGGAGTTTCACAAAAGGATATATATATTAGTAGCTCATATTTTTATGGATGTGAAAATTTAATTAGTAACTTAAAAACAGTAAATAAATAAAAAGGAGAATAATATGTATAACGATATTAATATTCAAAATGACAGATTTTCAGCTAGTGTTATTACATGCGATTATATCGTAATTGATGATTCTGGATCTATGGATGATGGTGTAAAAGATGAAGCCGTAAGAAAAGGCTTAAAGATAATTAAAAATAGACTTACGTCAATGGAAGATACTACTTCAACTCGTGTATCAAGAGTGGAGTTTGGAGGAAGTATTAGTGCAACTGATTTAGTAGAGTTAGAATCTTTTGATACAGAATACTATGCTGGTACATCTTGTACAAGACTATATGATACTGTTTGCTATCTTAAAGATCAAATTTTTAACTTATTTGATGAGTATTCTATAAAAAAAGGTTACAAGTTAAATATAAATGTGATTTTTCTTTCAGATGGCTATGATGTAAATAGTACAATGAGTAAAGAAGATGCTATTAGATCAGTTGCAGCCATTAAGGAAAAAACAAAAGCTTCAATGTTATTTTATAATATTGGAAACTCAGCTATTGATGAAGCAAGAAAACTTGGGTTTACTGTTAGTAGTCTTGATGAAACAGAAGAATCAATACTGCAGTTTAGTGAGCAAATTAGCCAGAAACTGGTGGAGAGCTCACAAAGTGGTACTACAATTGAAGCACTTAGTAAGATGATGTCTTCTAGTAGTTTAGCTACAGAAGAGTACAAGGAACTCATGGAGCAGACTACTACAAATGATCCTTTTAAAGATTTGTTTGAGTATGTATAATAATATATTTTAGTAAATTAAAAGGTGATTGATTTTTTTTTAATCAATCACCTTTTTGTATA